>JAIKYR010000028.1 GCA_024682995.1 Bacteroidales bacterium
GACCATGGCATTGAGACCAGAGCCCGTAACACAGTCGGGCACATTCTCGGGTGCCGGCCAAGAGTAGGTGGTTCCATCGGGTATGACACCGTTAGTGACGTTGGCAGGGGTGATCACAAACTCGTTGCCGGTACAGATGGTGGGTCCGGTGATGTTGGTCATAGCCAACGGGTTGTTGAGTTGTACGGTGGCACTGCCTTCTGCCGTACAGCCCTTCTTATCCGTCACCACAACCTTATAAACGCCGGAGTAGCCTTCGCGCTGGCCTTGGAGGCCGGTGGCTTCCGCTCCGGTTTGGGTAGTCAGAACCGTCCAGGTGTCATCGGTGGCACTTTTCATACTCCATACGAAGGTGTATCCGCCGTTGCCGCCGGAAGGCGCAGCCGTTGCGGTACCGTTATCGTGAGGATCGCAGCCTTCTGGAGTGGAGCTGACATTTACAGTCAAAGCCGCTGCCGGCTCGCCCACGGTGTAGGAGGTGGTGCCGGTGGCAATACAGCCGTGGGCGTCGGTGACCGTCACCGTGTAGGTGCCGGCATCGAGGCCGCTGACCGTATAGGTGTTGCCGCTGTTGGAGATTTGGGTAGCAGGGACATCGGTGCTGCTGCCCTTCTTCACGGAAACCGTGTAGTTCGGCGTGCCGCCGGAGACGGTGAACTTGAACCAACCATCGTGATCGTCCTTACACTTGGCATTGGTTGTAGTGTCAACCTGGGCGATGGTGAGCGGTTCAGGCTGGCCGATGGTATTATTCGTCACAGTGGTCTGGCAGCCGTTGCCATCTTTCACTGCCACGGTATAAGTGCCCGTACCCAAACCTGTGATGTCGTATGAGCCATCCGCAGTGAGCGTGGTTTTCAATGTGCCGTCAATGCCGCCCAAGTAGATCTTGTAATCCGGGGTCGTACCACCCACTGTCACGGAGAGTTTGCCGGTCGGGTCACCATTGCACAAAACATCAACAGGTGTAACCGATAGCGTAGGCAATTCGTTGACTTCAACCACATAGGATTCTGTTACCGTGACGTAACAGGTGCCCACAGTGGCCTTGACTCTCACGGTATAGGTGGTGGTTGAGGAAGGTGTAACCTCCTTGGAGGAGCCTTCTCCCAAGCCATTGTTCCAAGTGTATATAATATCACCATTGCTACCCGTGGTGGATACGGAAAGTGTGCTGCTATTGCCTTTACAGATAGGAGTGGTGCCGGTAATGACAGACGTGCCGGTCCTCGGGTCGTTCACCGTAACGTTCACAGTCTTGGTATCCGTGGCCGTACAGCCATTCAGTGTGGCCGTGGCCACTACGGTGTATGTTCCCGCCATCGCAGTTGTCGCGTCGCTTCTGGTCTGGCTTTGACCCGTGGCCGTATAATCGTTAGGGCCGGTCCAGCTGTAGGTTACATCGCCGACAGGAGTTCCGCTGGTACTTGCAGCGAGGTTAATGTTGTCGCCTGCGCAAACGGTGATGGCACTCATGTCTGCAAGCGTGACGGACGGTGCGCTCACCGTAACGGTCACAGTCTTGGTATCCGTGACCGTACAACTACCCACCGTGGCCGTGGCCACTACGGTGTATTGTCCCGCCATCGCAGTTGTCGCGTTGCTTCTGGACGGATTCTGACCCGTGGCCGTATAACCGTTAGGGCCGGTCCAGCTGTAGGTGACATTGCCAACAGGGGTTCCACTGGTACTAGCAGCGAGGTTAATGTTGCCGCCCGCGCAAACGGTGATGGCACTCATGTCTGCAAGCGTGACGGATGGTGCGTTCACCGTGACGGTCACAGTCTTGGTATCCGTGGCCGTACAGCCATTCTGCGTGGCCGTGGCCACAACGGTGTATTGTCCTGCCATCGCAGTTGTCGCGTTGCTTATGGTCGGATTCTGACCCGTGGCCGTATAACCGTTAGGGCCGGTCCAGCTGTAGGTGACATTGCCGACAGGGGTTCCGCTGGTAACAGCGGCAAGGTTAATCGTACCGCCCGCGCAAGCAGTGATGGCACTCATGTTCGCAAGCGTAACGGAGGGATTATACACCGTTACAGTTTTCTGAATACAAGAACCTGTCTTACAACCAGCCAAAAGGTCGGCATAAACAGTATGCGAACCTGCAGCTGGAGTAGTGAGCTTATAGCTGCTTCCTGTGACAGAAGAATTGGTCAAGGCTATATAGTCAATCTCCATGGTGACATTATTCTGATTACAGAAATCAAAACGCCAACCAGTAATGTTGCCAATTCCTGTCCAATGGCTGTTCGAAGAAGCATTAATAGTGGCAATATGCCAATTACCATCACTATTTAAGCTCGTACTTGCAGAATAGCCGCCTTCTGCATAATTATGGCTACTTGATGCGAAGAACACCTCTACCGCACCACCTGTGCCACTGGTTATCCTGTAACGAATCTTAAAATACTTGAAGTTACTAGGGTTTGCGTTGCAAACTCCGTACATGTCAATCATAGGGTCATTGTTGGTGGACTTGATTTCAAGATTACCAGCACTGTTTACCCTTGTGTTTGAACAATTGTGAGTCGAAAAATCAAACTCGTGGAAATCATTAAAATAGGCTACTTGCGGGCAACCCGTTTCCGACCAAATAATCGACTCGTTGTCTCCCGTGCCTCCATTGGCCGTAAAGGTAACACTTTCTCCCAAACAAAGGGCATCTTTGGTGGCTGTAAGCGACGTGGGGGAAGACACTTCCGGAAGGACATACACCGTGGCAGATGACGTAGTTTGAATATCCGATTCGCCACAGGTAAATGAAATGTCATCAATACCAAAATCGTTACCAGCATACTCTGTTTGAGAATTCTTCAACTGTATCGTGGCCATTGTATTACTACCACTATTCCATGTAACAGAGCACAACTGCCATGTATTAGCTTGGGTGTAGGTAAATGGGGTACTCGCATTTATGGGAGACCCGTTTATATACACTGTGATGGAAGCTGGATTACCTGTACCCATCGCCCCTAGATAAAATGAAAACGTGTATGTCTTATTCTGTTTTACGCGCAAAGTCTGTTCCCAAAAAGCTTCATCAGTCATCCATCCACCATTAACCATCATATATTTAGTGCCGGTATAAGCTCTGAAAGTTTCTGGTCCTGGCCATGCTTCTCCTTCTTCATTTCTTCCATCTCTCCAGCAAGTCACAATGGCATAGCGTCGTTCAGGTACCATACAATTTTCACATGGTGTCGTTTCGTATGCATGAGTACTGTAAAAACCATGAGTTCCATCCTCGAAACCGCCATTATATACCTTTTCATAGATAGCATTTAATGAAATCGTATTTGCTCCAAGATTCAATTTTGAAGCATCTATAACAGGTGAACATGAATTATTGCTGAAAGCCGTTGCCGGTGTCCATGAATAATTAGTGTATGTACAAGGAACATCCGTCAACTGACGTTGTTCATTTCTGCATAAAACAAGATCCTGTAAGTCAATATTTTTAATCCAAATGGCATGCAAAGTAACATCTGATTCAAAATTTGACGTTGAATTAGGACCATAGAAGGCCCCTGAACCATCAGGTTGTGAGTTCCATCCCAGAAAAGAGTGACCTGTTTTCGTAGGAATCCATCCTGATGAAGAATATGAGCCAAGTGTTGTTCCATGCACAACATTGGACAATGTTCCTGGGCTTCCAGAACCCCCTTGCGTATTAAAGGATACGGTAACCTTGACAATAGTATAGGTAATACGGACATAACCTGTACCTCCTTTACCGGGAGTTTGACCATCTTTACAGCCACCACCACCACCACCATAATTTTTACCAGATTCACCATTATCTGTACCATTTTTACCTGCACCACCTGCACCACCTATACCATCACCATTCGCGCCACCTCCACCTCCATTTGAATGAGATCCAAACTTGGCTACAGCATCACCTCCTGGTATACCATTACCATTAGCACCCGCACATCCTCCACCACCTCCTGCCATATTCCAAACGCTGTATTCAGCATTCGTACCTCCTTGCCCACCTGTATAACTTATAAAAGAACAATTTCCAACAGAAGTAGAGGAATTATATGTTGATCCATCCAAAATATAGGACGTGCTACCAGAACCGCCAGGGCTGTGTTCTCCACTACCTGCACCACTACCACCTCCAGAGGCATTAAGAATTCCTCTACCATATTTCACCCACGAGTCCTCGCCTGGTTGTTCATTGGAATTACCAGCACCAACGTGGACTTTCAACAATGAGCCAATAGCAATTTGAGAAGATGTTAGACCATCCAGACATGCATAACCGCCGCCGCCACCACCACGGCCACCAGAACCCGACCAAACACCAGAACCACCAGCTCCCCACACCTCTATCTTGGTTACTTTAGCTCCAGCTATTTGAAAATCATAATCACCCGCGGCATTTTTCGTCCAAGGACTCTGTCCCCACGCGCTTCCCACGCTGACGAGCATGACGAGCGTGAGCAGTGCCGGCAGCAGGGATAGCTGCTGTTTCTGTTTTCCGGTTTCAAATAGTTTTGTCTGTTTCATACGTAAAATGTTTTTTATTATTATTTTTTCCTAATTTTCTACTTATTTTTCCAAATTTACCATGTTGTAAACCCGGGCGCAATGGAGAAAAGAAGAACCCTCCACCGACAAAATCGATAGAAATACTGCATCTTCCTTCGTCAAATGACGCTCAAAACCTGTGAGAAAGTAGAACTTCACAAAGCAGTCGGGTTTTATTATACATTTCATTATCAACACGTTGGCACTGCATAGCACCAGGAATAATACTCCTCAGCACTATACAATACGAACAAGCTGCAAAAATAAACTTTTTTTCAAAAACTGCAAACATATTTTCCTATATATATATTTTTCGGAAGCAAAAAAATAACAGTTGGCCTGTCATTATCCCTATGACATAATAGGATGTCTGCTGTCGGCACACCCGTGCCATGAACATTATATCGTCTATCCCCTCACAGTTCAACAACGGCATCATTACAAAAAAACAAAGGGAAAATCCTTCGGATTTTCCCTTTGCACACAATAGGTTATACGGAATGAGGGAGTGCTCCCCCACCCTGTTAGAACGCGTAGCGGGCACCCACCATGACGCCCCAGTCGAAATAGTTGACGTTGTAGTCGCGGTTGAACATCAGGCCAAAACCGGGACGGAAGTCCGCCTGAAGCGTGAGCGGGAAGTTGAACTTATATTCAATGCCACCGATGGCGTTGACACCCAACTTGCCGAAGAATACTCTGTAGTTGTAGCCGTAAATGTCGCCATACGTGAAGTTGGTCCAGCCGTATCCGCCGCTGAGACCGCCACCCACGAACCAGTGCAGGCCACCGGCATTGGTGGGAGCCTCATACATCAGGTTGGGATTGGCCTCAAAGGATGTCACCCAGGACATGCGATCGTGCCATGCGTATGGAGTGCCCTTCTGCTTGTAGGTGGCCGGTGAAATCGTCCACTTGTAGCCGGCATCCACACTGAAGGCCAGATGGTCGGTGAAAAACGTCTTGTAGGAGAACGCCTCCATGTTGCCCAGCGTCACGCCGATGCTGTGACGGTAGGGGGCTTGCGCATTGACGGCCCACACAAGGCCCAGCGCCAATAAAAGCATGCTTAATTTTTTCATTTTTTCGGTTTTTTGTTAAACAATATTGTCATTTGTATAATTATTCAAAAAACAAGCTCCACATCTTCACATAAAGCGCGGAATATTGCGCAAAAGTATCACAATTATTGTTTTTCCATTATTCATGACATGAAAAAAGAGGAACATCCGCATGTTGATAAAATAATTATCTTTGCACTTGTAAAAAACCACGTTATTCACATAACACCTTAAAACATGAAAAAAATCCTATTTTTTCTGCTTGTCCTTTTGGCAGGCATGGGTTCCATGTGTCTTTCCGCACAATCCCTGACGGTAGCCAACGGCACTCAAAGCAACTCCTATATCCCGTTCTACGGTTATTGGATGGACGAAGCACAGCACAACCAGATCATATATCCTGCCAGCCTACTGACAAATTTGACAGGCGAATCCATCACGGGATTGGTGTTTTATTTCGAGACGCCTCCGACTACCGATTGGATGGCTTCCACCACGATCAAACTGGGCGTCACCCAGAACACATCGTTTTCCTCCGTCGCGTTTGATGCCTCGACAACCACCCAGGTGTACAATGGGAGCATCAACATCAGCGGCAACATGCTGACTATCCTTTTCAGCACCCCCTTCACCTACACAGTCGGCAACCTGCTGATAGACATCACCACTCAGGCAGGCACCTTTTCTGACGCCTCTTTTCTGGGCATCACACAAAGCGGGTCCAGTCTATATAGTTACCCCAGCGCCACAGACCTCCAGAACTTCCTTCCTAAGACCACCTTCCTGTATGGGAACTGCATGGCTCCTGTCCAGCCGACCATTAGCGACATCACCACCTCCTCCGCCACATTCTCATGGGGTCATGGCGGCACTGAAAGCGCATGGGAGATCCACATTGGCAACGGCACAGAGGACATTGACACCGTGACCACCTGGATTCAGGTGAGCGACACCTTTTACACATTCCAGAACCTTACGGGCAACACGGCGTACACCGCATACGTGCGCTCGCTCTGCGGAAGCGATTTCAGCTTTGCGGTTTCCGCCTCCTTCCACACCGACTGCGGCCTCACCCCCGTACCGCACTCCGAGGGGTTTGAGAATCTCATTGTCGGCGACATGCCCTTCTGCTGGAGCAAGCTTAACACCTTGATGGACTACTCCAGTTCGTATCCTATGATTTACAGGGACTACTATTTCGGAAGTAATGCTCATAGCGGCACACAATTTCTCATGTTCGAATATGACAATACGACCGTGAATGGCATTCAATTAGCAATACTGCCTGCATTTGCTGAAAGTCTCCGCAATCTTCAGATTTCCCTTTACACCAAACGTTACGATTACATGCCTACCGGCACCTTCCACATCGGCTATATGACCGACCCCACCGCTGACAGCACGTTTGTGAGCCTCTTCTCCGTAAGCGCCACCGCCATCGGCGATGACAACTATCACAAGTATGTGGTGGATTTCAGCAACGTCCCCGTTGATCCCGACTCCATCGCCTACATTGCTTTAGGGTACATCTGCAACAACGGCAACGGCATTTGGTTTGTGGACGACATTGAGGTTTCGCCCATACCCTCCTGTTCTGAGCCCATGCTGCTGACGAGCAGCAGCATCACCGCCCACAGTGCAACCCTTTCGTGGAAAGGCGGCAGCGCCACAGAATTCAACGTCTATTACAAAGTCTCCTCCGACAGCACCTACACGGCAGAGTTTTCCATAACCGACACTTTCCTCACCATCACCAATCTGCTCGGCTCCTCGCTCTACGAGTGGTATGTGGTAAGCGTCTGTTCGGGAGACAGCTCCGTCAGCGACATAGCTTCCTTCTACACAAATTGTTCGGCCATTGAGACACTACCCTACTTCACTGATTTCGAAAATGAAATCGCCAACACGCTGCTACCCTATTGCTGGACACGCGGCTCAGACAACAGCAGCTATCCGTACATCAACTACGATTCCTATCAAGGGGTGCAAGGCCTGTATTTTTACAGCTCACAACCCAACACCGTGAGTCTGCCTGAGGTCAACACCACCGCCATCCAACTGACGGATGCGCGTCTCACATTCTATGCCAAGGGATACGGCGACGGTGTGGTGCTGCAAGTGGGTGTGATGACCAACCCCAACCAGACCAGCACATTCGTGCAGGTGGGTTCGAACATTTCCCTGACCACCTCCTGGCAGTCATACGAGGTGAGCCTGGCCAACTACACCGGCACGGGCACCTACGTGGCCTTGCGGAACATATCGTCAAGCCTGTACGTGGACAATGTAACCCTGGAGTATCTGCCCAGCTGCAACCGTCCCGAGCAGGTGTTCTTGCAGAATGTGGACAGCACGGAGGCCACCATCAGCTGGACAGCTGCTGCCGGCCAGAGCAACTGGGAGGTGGCCCTTACCACGGCAGGTGTGAGTCCGGATTCGGTAAACGCCATATCATCGGGCACGAATTCCTACACGATTCCGAACCTCACGCCCAACACCACCTATAACGTGTATGTGCGTACCGACTGCGGCACGGAGTACAGTGCCTGGAGCAATGCCTTGACATTCAACACTTTGCTGCACGCCCCGGCCACGTTGCCCTACTCCTGTGATTTCGAGAATGCCGCCGAGAACGCCGCCTGGACCATCCTGAACGGATCCGAGACCAACGCATGGTACATTAACACCGCCTCCAACCACACCACCAACGGCCAGTACGGATTATACATCTCCTTTAATAACGGGACCAACTACGGCTACGATGACGGCAGCTCGTCCTACGTGTGGGCCTATCGTGACATCCAGTTCTCCAACGCCAACGAGTTCGTCCTCTCATTCGACTGGAACGGAAATGGCGAATCCAACTACGATTACCTGCGGGTCTTCATTGCCAACCCCACTCCAGTGACCGCCGGCAACATCACACCCCCCTCCGGGGCCACCACACTCGGCACCTTCAACAGTGCCAGCGACTGGGTGCATGAGGACATCATCCTCGGCAATGAATACAACAATGCCACCAAGCGCCTGTATTTCTTCTGGCACAACGACAATTCTATGGGAACCAACCCGCCTGCCTCCGTGGACAACATCACCATCATGCCCGTCAACTGCGCCCGTCCCACGGGACTGACCGTATCTGACGTGAGCATCTCCTCGGCCACCATCACCATCAACCCGGCCAGCACCAACGACTATGAATGGGAGATCCAGTATGGTACCAGCGACACCACCATGGTAACCATGCAAACAACCTCCCTGTCCGAAACGCTGACCAACCTGCTGCCGGCCACCAATTACTCGGTTCGCGCACGCACCATCTGCTCCTCCACCGACACCAGCGACTGGTCCACTCCTATATTATTCCAAACCGAATGCCTCACCATCGCCTCTGTGCCGCAATACTGGGACTTCGAAAGCAACAACATCGGCGGCACCGCCTCTTATCCGCTGCCCGTCTGCTGGGAAAGGGGCATAAACAGTTCCTCCTATCCCCACGTCCTGTCCTATCAGGCTCACGGAGGCACACACTCCATGTACTTTCACAGCAGTACTCCTAACTTGGCTGTACTGCCAGCCATTGACACCAACCAAGTGCCCATCAACTCCCTGCAGGTTTCATTCTACGCCATGGGCACCTATATGGACAACTACGATGCCCAACTGTTGGTAGGTGTGATGAGCGATATCTATGACAACAACACCTTCACCGTGGTGGATACCATCGATCTGACGGATGTCTATCCCACCTACCCTTACGTGGTGATGTTCAACAACTACACGGGCAACGGCAACCGAATCGCCTTCAAGAGCCACACGTCCTCCTCCTATGCCTACAACGAAATTTACTTGGACGACATCACCCTTGAAAATCAGCCTTCTTGTCTGCCGGTACTGAATCTCGCCGTCACAAGCCAAGACCTCACAAGCATCACGCTGGACTGGACTGCCAGTAATGCCAACCAAGGCAATTGGAATGTGGAGTACAAAGAGGTCTCCGACACGGCTTGGACACCGGCCCCTTCCGGCTCCGCACCCTACACTCTCACAGGCCTGTCCTCCGCCACCCAATACGACATCCGCGTGCAGGCCGACTGCGGCGGCAATGACCTTTCCCCGTGGCGTTACATCACGACCAACACCCTACTGTGCGACACCACTGACCAGTGTCTTTACACGTTTAATCTCTCGGACGATTACGGCGACGGCTGGAACGGCGCCTGGATATCCGTCATACAAGACGGTATTGAGGTGGCCCAGGTCAAACCAACAACCACTTTCTACACCACCAGTGTCACTGTGTACCTATGCCACGACATTAGCACCTCGTTCGTGTGGAATACCGGTTCTTACGACGACGAATGTTCCTTTTCGGTTGTTGACCCGTTTGGCAGCACGCTGTACACCTGCAGCAATGCTATCGCCGGCACGCTGCACACGTTCCACCCCAACTGCGGATCCGCACCGGCACCCGACACCTGCGTTGCCCCTACCGACCTCACAACCACAAACGTAACTGAACACAGCGTTGAACTCAACTGGACGGAGAATGGCACAGCCACCTCCTGGACCGTAATCTACAAAGAATTTTCCGCCGCCCAGTCATCTTCAGTCCCAGCCAACGAGCATCCCCTTACGCTCTCCGGGCTGCAGCCTGAGACAACCTACACGGCGTATGTGGTCGCCAACTGCGCTTACGGACAAAGCGAGCCTTCCAACACGGTGACGTTCACCACTGCACCGGATGGTATCGCCGACTATGAGCTGGCTATCAGCCTCTACCCGAACCCGAACAATGGACAGTTTACAATTCATAATGAACAATTCATAATGAACAATGTTCAGGTGTATGATGTGTATGGTAAATTGCTGAAGACGGTGGAGGTGAATGCCAACACGATGGAGCTTGATGTGAGAGAGCTCTCCGCAGGCATGTACTTCGTGCGCATCAGCACTGAGAAGGGTGTGGTGACGAAGAACTTCGTAAAGAAATAATCCTACGACAAGACGATAAAAAACATGCAAAGAGGGAGAAATCAACCTCATCCACGTGTTCATTCCGGAAGTGGACAAGGCCGGGAAGAGAGTCGGGACGCTGTCCCTCGCATGGTAATTCCTTTTTTAGAAATGGGCTATGAACTATACAGTGTGCTTACCGGCGGATGTCCTTATAGACCCTCCGACGGATTACCTCCTGTAAGTCAACATCCTCATTGTCCAGCAACGCGGGCTCATACCCCATTTCAATGGCTTTCTCTGTAGCATACACAAAATAGGTGCAGGTACATTCGGCACATAACATGCCATCGGGGCTCCAGATCTCGCCCTTGACGACGGCCAGCGTGCGTTTCTGTTCCACCAAGCGGGCACGCAGCAATATATACGGCCATACCGTGCTCACGGGCTTGCGGTAGCGCATTTCCATCTTGGCGGTCACGCCCGATGTCTGCAGCTGGTAGAAGACCACCCAGCCGCAGATCTCATCCAGCAGGGTGGCCTGCAAGCCGCCGTGCAGCGTGTCGATCCAGCTCACATGGTTCGCACCGGCCTTCCACACAGACACCACATCTTCTCCGTCCCAATAGAAATCCATCCGCATACCCATCGGGTTGTTCGGGTCGCAACCGAAACAGTTGTAGCCGTTGGTGTTGCCCACCCAGGGGTTGATAATCTTTTTCATTCGATTCGCGATTATTTTTTAATAACAGGCCTTCAAGATGTTCAGGACATCCTCCGTGGTGGGCTCATAGTAACCGCCGCACTTGATGGTGGACTCGGCGATGGCGGGCAGCATCTCCTCCGTGGCACCCACCTCGCGCAATGTCTGCGGAATACCCATCTCAGCAATGAAGTCGCTCAAGGCCTGGATACCCTCCAAAGCTATCTGCTCATCACTCTTGCCCGTCGGATCCACATGCCAGATATTCTTGGCATAACGCACGAAACGATGCATACCATATTTATATATGTATCGATAATACGGCACAGAGATGATGGCTAAGCCGATACCATGGGCGCAGTCGGTGTAAGCCCCCAGCTGATGCTCAATCATGTGCACTTCCCAGTCCTGCGTCTTCGAGAGGGCCAATATCTTGTTCAGTCCCATGGTGGCGCACCACATGATATTGCTGCGGGCCTCGTAATCGTGCGGGTCCTTCACGGCCTTGCGGGCGGCGCTGATGAGGGCCAGCATGTCGCCCTCCAGCAGGTAGTCGCTCACGCAGTCGTCGTCGCCGGAGAAATATTGTTCCATCAGGTGGGAGAAGATGTCGAATATGCCGCTCACCATCTGGTATTGGGGTACGGTAAACGTGAACTCGGGATTGAGGATGGAGAAACGCGGGGCCATTGTCTCCAGCGGAAACACGCGCCCGAGTTTCAGCTTTTTGTCCTCGTGGGTGATGACGGAGCCGCCATTCATCTCGGAGGCCGTGCCTGTCATGGTCAGGATGGACCCTATGGGGACCACCGGGTTGGTGACAGGTTCGCCATTCTCCCAATAACGCACCCAGGGATCGCCCTCGCAGTAGGCCGAGGCGGAGATGCCCTTGGAGCAGTCCACCACCGAGCCGCCGCCGACGGCCAGAATCAGGTCCGCGTGATGCTCACGCACCAGACGCGCCCCTTCCATCATCTGCGCATACGTGGGGTTGGATTTGATGCCAGGCAGTTCCACAACAGTCTTGCCATTTTCGTGCAAAATGCGCATCACCTCGTCGTAAAGACCACTCTTCTTAATGGAGTTTTTACCATATACCAACAAAACATTCGGACCATATTTGCGGATTTCCTCGGGCAAATGCTGCATGGCCGTGCGTCCAAAATGGATGCGAGTGGGATTCTGAAATGTGAAATCAAGATTCATAATAGTTTTTTTATGTTATTATCTTTAAATGCCGTCCAAAACAACGAGCATTATTTTTTGTGCAAAGATACATTTTTCTACATTGTTTGGCACAAAGTTTGCAATTCGAGCCGTGTTTTTTTTGTCATCATTAAAAATCATCAATATGCAAACAGGTAATATCAATGTTAAAACCGAGAATATTTTTCCGGTAATCAAAAAATTCTTGTATTCTGACCATGAAATTTTCCTCAGGGAGCTGATTTCCAACGCTGTGGATGCCACGCAGAAGATGAAGACCTTGGCGGCGATGGGTAAAACGGACAGCGAACTGGGCGACCTCACCATCGAGGTGAAGGTCAACAAGGAGGACAAGACCATCCACGTCATCGACCGCGGCATCGGCATGACCGCCGAGGAGGTGGACAAGTACATCAATCAGATTGCCTTCTCCGGCGCCGAGGACTTCCTCTCCAAATACAAGGGCAACGACGCCGCCAACATCATCGGACATTTCGGTTTGGGCTTCTACTCCTCCTTCATGGTGGCCGACCGCGTGGACATACTGACAAAATCGCATGTGGCAGATGCCAAAGCTGTCAAATGGAGCTGCGACGGTTCGCCGGCGTTCACCCTGGAAGAGATCGACAAGGCTGACCGCGGCACCGAGATTGTGCTGCACGTGGCCGATGACACGCAGGAGTTCCTGGACGAGAACAAACTCATAGGCCTGCTGACCAAATACTGCCGCTTCCTGCCCATCCCCATCCGTTGCGGCACCAAGACCGAATGGCGTAAACCCGAGCCCAAGCCGGAAGACGACAACACCGACAAGAAAGAAGAGCCCAAGGAAGAGGCCGTGCAGGTGCCCCGCATCATCAACGACACCGAACCCATCTGGCAGAAGGCACCCTCGTCCCTGACCGACGAGGATTACAGGAAATTCTACCACGACCTCTACCCCATGTCGATGGAAG
>JAIKYR010000030.1 GCA_024682995.1 Bacteroidales bacterium
AAAGACTGTCAAAAAAAGCCTCTGGAATAATTTGTTTTTTCTCCATATTATTTGTTGTTTAGTGCGTGTTCGATATTATGATATACCCTATCAAAAAGGAACTCTCCTTCTTTTTGAATTACAGACAGATCTGTCCAATCAAGCATTCTTTTAAATTTCATTTTATCATTGCCACATAGTTCAGCCATAGAAATTAAAAGTTGAGAAGCATTAATATTAGCTGTCATAATAATGTTTTGTTTGTACTCTAAGATGAAATTTGCAAACATTTTTCCAACTCGATTTTCGTATGCAATATCCAATGATCCTTCCGGCGTGTCAATCAGCATAAAAGCAGGATTGGTTGGGGTTGCAAGATAAATTGCAATGGCCATTCGTAAAGCAATATCTAAAAAGAATCGTTGACTTTCTGATAATTGGAAAGATTCTGTTCGGGCACTATTCTGAAGTTCCAAAACAAGTTTTTGAATTTGTTTGTCTCTTTGTAGTTTTATGTCTAAATCTAAACCAATAAAACTTTTTGCTAAATCCTTAAAAATTGGCACAAATATCGATTCTGCCTCTGAATATGCATTTTCAATCCTATCTTGTAATTTTTTAAGCGTTTTATATAATTCATCTCTTTTAGAATACGATGCTTTTGATTGTTTGATAGCTTCATCTCTTTCTTTCTCGTATAAGCCAATTAGGTAGTCTACACCTTGATTGCCAGTGCTATCAGACGATAATAGAGGGTTGCTTTCTAGTAAATTGTTCAGTTTCTTTTCTAATTGTAAAAAATCAAATTCTGCTTTCTCGACTTGAATTTTTTTCCACTCTATTTCTTTTGCCAAAACATCTATCTCGTTATTTTTTGACGATAGACATCTATCATTCTCTTCTATTAATCTAACTAGATTTTCACGTTCCTCTTCCGAAAATGAATCTTTAATAGAAGTGCCACACATAGGACATTTCTCGGTTAAAACGTTTTTTTCTATATTTTCCGCAATAATATCTCCTTTTGCGCCACAAACACAGCACTCTTTTTTCTCTATAGAATGACTAATATAGGGATTTAATAACAATTTTGATCTAGGTTCTGAATATTCGGAAAATAATTTAGTTCTCTCTTGTTTCTTGTACATTAATTCAGAATGAAGTACACTAAGATTTTTTAACAGTGTGTTATATTCAGTTTTTACATTATTATATGTCCTTGTCGCTTCTTTTAGCTCTTCGCTTAATACTTCAAATTCTTTTTGTTGACTATCTATGTCAGGATAATATTGTTTTTTTTCTGATAATTCTTTTATTTTTTTATTTACTTGGGTTGCCTGCCAACGATAATTTCGCCCGTAAGAATCAAGTTTTTCAATTTCTCTCTGAAGTGAAATAAGTTTTTCGGAATCTTTAATATCAGTATTAAAAGCAATTGCTAAAGCATGCGATGATGCTCTATCATCCCAAAAGACCATACGCCTGTTTTCATCAAAAGTAAAGACATATAATTGCAAAAAAACAAAATAGTCAAAATTATTTATTCCAATAGTTGATGCCAACTCATTTTGGTATATTTCATTTAATTGTTTAGGACTTTTTTCCGTGTTGTCTAATAATGTAATCATCTGATTTTTGTTTTTTACAAAAATCTCTAATGAACGTAACGTTTCTGGTTCAAAAAAACCTCTACACAATTTGAAATATTTGCCATTTACGCTAAATAGTATTTCAATCTCTGAAAATTCTTTTTCACTTTCTTTTATTCTACCTACAAAATAGCGTTCGGTATATTTTTTATTGTTAATTCTTATTTGTGAAGGATCGTAGACTTCCTTATCTGGTGCTAGAACAATGCCAGTTAATCCATAATTTATAGCATTTAGAAAAGTGGTTTTGCCAAGTCCGTTTGCTCCTGCTAAACAATAAATACCATCAATAATAGATTCATTAATTTCTTGAATCTGGCCGTTTTTTTTATATAGACTAAAATTCCGTATAACTATTCTCTCTATTTTTATGAAATTATATTTCCCTCGCATTTGCATAATTATTTTGTTGTATTGTGTTTACAAAGATATATTTTATTTAACAAATTGTCTTAATTAATACTTCTGCCTCCCCGGTATCACCCCTCTCACTCCGCCTTTCGGATTCTCCACATCGCCTTTGTAACGAGGTATCAGGTGGATGTGGACGTGTGAAATGCTTTGTCCTGCGGCTTCGCCTATGTTGATGCCGACATTGAAGCCATCTGGATTGTAACGTTCCGTCAAAATCTTTTTGCAACGGTTCACCATAAGCCATAATGCCCGTTGCTCGTGAATGGTAAGTTCAAAGTAGTTGGCAACATGGCGTTTGGGAATTATTAGCGTGTGGCCTTTACTCACTGGGTAGCCATCGAAAAAGGCTACGGTAGTAGCTGTTTCGCTCAACAATTCCACTTTTGGATTCAAGTTGCAGAACGGACAACCTTTGGCAATCTCGTATTTCCTTTTGTAGTCGGTTTTGTTGTAGTGCTTGTACTCGTAGATTTCGCAATTCTCGTTTGCAAAAACGCTTTTGTTCGGCAATACCACATTGCATTGATATGTGGGTTGCTTGTGCACAAAGTGCGTGCGGAATCCTTCGCTTTTCAAGTCACGTCTAACTGTAAAATATGCTGTACCTGTGGGCTTTAGCAGTTCTGAAACCGACATCAGCACTTCGGCTTGTTCTTCGGGTTCAAGAACATTGAGAACATAATTGCAAATTATTGTGTCAAAGCGTTTTGTTGGATATTCGGGACGGTAATAATTGTCGTAACCGATAATATTAAAACCTTCTTTTTGCAAATGGTCTGTGTCAAAACCGAATCCACAGCCAAAATCCAAAATATCACCTTTCAGCAAATTGTGTTCTTTGAGCCATCGGGTTGGGAACGAAACGGAAGTGCGTTCTTTAGCGGTTAAGTGTGGATTGTTTTTTATTTTTTTCATCTTTTCCAAAATTTATATCCCATATTTTCAGCAATTTGAACCATTGGCGAAAAAGTTCTCTTGAAAACATTATAAAAATCAGTTTCAGAGAGATTTACCAAATCAGTAACAGAATCGTGAATGATCAGATAATCTTCCAGAATGGAATTGTTCGGATTTTTCTCATACAATGTTGTCAGTGCACGCTGATGGATGTCTGCAAATGGCCGCAAGTATCTGTCTAACAACGGGAGATTGTTGCTTTTCGATGAATTGATGCTCGGATCGGCTGGAATCAGATTCCACAAAAGATTGTGAGACACAAAGCTCCACGGCACAAAATGGTCGAGGTCGTATTGTTTTGCAAATAATTGTTTGCCTGTGTAAATGCAGTTTATACTTCCAACATATTCAATGTACGTATCCCAAAACTTATGCTGCTTTGTAAGCGAGTCGCGCAAAATCGGTTTTATGAGTTTTGACGGCACATCAGGTACATTGGGGTTGCGTTTTTGAAGAAATAGGGTCAGGTTCCAAAAAGCGAAATCGCGCAGAATTGAGTAGTGCTCGTTCAGATATTCAATCCAATTGTCGTTGATTAAAATCTCATCGCCGTATATAGCATAAAGACAATTGTTTTCAAAACGTTGTGATTTAGCCACCACATCTTCATCGTAGGTGTATTTTATCCACGGCGAGAGGAATCGATATGGCACATTGAGGGTGAAAACTCTTAAAAATTTCTTTGTATTATTTAGATTATCAAGTAAATATTTTTTAATTTTCTCTTTGTCTGATTCTATTGAAATCTGAAATGCTTTTTGGATTTCAATTGATTTGTCGAACAGCGAATCGGACTTGCCGAACGAAAGCTTAAAATAATGAATCGGATACCACGATTCAGCCACCATTCCAGCAATGATTTCCCAAAATGAGATTCGGGTTTTACGCTCTTTCACAACGATATCCAACAATGCCACAAACCAATAGAACTTGTATGTGGCAGTTGTGTTGCTGAATATTCCTGCAAGGCTGGAAATCTGAAGTTTTGTGTTCTGTGGCAGGGTCATAATGCTATTCTTAATATGTGTCTTACTCTGGTCATTGTTGTTCTTCGCTATCAAGTTCTAATTCTATATCTTCCATTTGTGGCAAAGCCGATTCTACATCCGCAAAAAGTTTTTCCGTTTCGTATTGGGCAATACCAAGAGGTTGCGTTACACCACGCAAGGCGAATTTTGCTTTTGTGTCGCTTTTGGTGCGACAAAGCAACAAACCTATTGTTGGATTGTCCTCCGATGTCTTAACATATTCATCCACAGCCGATATGTAAAAGTTCAGTTTGCTGACGAATTCGGGAATGAACTCCACTGCTTTAAGCTCAACAACCACATAGCAATGCAGTTTCAGATGATACATCAAAATGTCAAGGTAATAATCATCGCCATCAACTGTCAGATGATATTGCCGACCTACGAAAGAAAATCCGCGCCCCATTTCAAGCAGGAAATCCGTAACCCTTTTTGTCAATTCTTTTTCGATGCTACGTTCATTCTGCAATGCGGCAGAACCAATGAAGTTGAAATTGTAAGGGTCTCTGAATGTGTATTGTGCCAAATCTGATTGAATTGGCGGCAATGTATTTATGAAATTGTTGATGGATTTTCCTTTGGCGTATATGTAGCCATTGGCGATTTGTGCCAACATAACATCACGACTCCAGCCTTCTTGCTCTGTAGCCAGGATATAAAATGCACGTTCAACTATATCCTCAACTTTCGGAATTAGTGATATATGGTGATACCAAGTGATTTGAGTGAGAGGCACTTGAATATAATCTTTGCCTTTTTCTATCATTTTGGCAAGTGGCACTTGCCAAAATTCAGAATTTTCCAATTTGGCAAGTGGCACTTGCAGAATTGGAAAATCAGGATAGGCTTCAGCAAAACGCTTCATATTTCTCAAATTTCTATCTGAGAACCCCTTGTCATCGGGAAATGCTGCAACCAAATCTTTCGATAGCTGGGCGATAACTTGTGTCCCCCAGCCTTGTTCTTTCTGTTTTTTAATGATGTCGGTGCCAATCTTCCAATATAGAGCCAAAAGTTCGGCATTAACGTTGAGCACAGCCTTGTATTTTGCCTGTGCTATCAATGTTACAATATCCTGCCGCCAGTTTTCGTAGCCTTCGGGCATAAAACCAGATTTTATTATGTTCTCTATATCCTTCATCGCTTCATTTTCTTATTTAGTATTTCAAGCAGTGCGCAGATTTCCGCATTGCTGTTGCCCGAAAGTATCGCGCTTATTTTGGCCTCCAACTCCGAAACTCGCTTTTTGTCCTTTTCGAGCAGAATGTATGTCTTCGTTCTGATGCTTGTTCCGCCATTCGTCACCATATCAAAAGAATAGGCGACATCGCTGTCTGAAAGTGTCTTCTTTGCCAGTGTTTTTTATCAAATAGGTAATCGGCAATCCAACCAGTTTCCGCATCTTTGTTCAATCCGAAAGCCTTGTACCAATATCTGACAGCGGCAACCATATTCTTGCCCACACCCAAATGGACAACTGCTTCAGGTGCATTGAAATCTTTTTCGGCATTTACAAAATCATACCCCTTTTTAAGCCACAACGTTTTGCAGGGAAACGATTCGTGACCGGAAAAGGTGTATTGTTTTTTATCTACATTTTTTGCCATTATACAATATACAATAAGGTTGCAAAAGTACATTTTTTTCTATTATTCTCCGCAATAGTTTAGTGGAAGAGTCATACCCCATCCGCTATCGGGAACGGCAAGGGGGCACCTGGGTTTTGCCGAACTTGAGCCCCGGCAGGGGTTCGGGAAGAGCAATGGGCACAATATACCATCCGTAGGACGCAATGCAAGGAGCCTCTACCGCCAATCAAAGGATAGCAAAATCCCCCGCATCATTCCACACGTTTCCCCGCCCAATTCCTTCTCCAGAAACTCGGTGGTGCTGCGCTGTATCAGCTAGTCCCGTTGTGTTTGTGTGGTGTAATGCTTTAGGCTAATGAATAGGTTCTGTTTTTGTTCGCTCCGTGCGCCACTATCTTCCCTTCTTGCAACAATTGGTAAAGATATGCCTTGGTCTGGGTAGGCTTGAGTCCGAGCAAAGCCGACAATTCTGCCGTCTTGCAACTGCTCTTTCCTTTGAGATAAGTCAAAATTATCGTCGGTTTGTCGTCGGTTATCATCGATCGTGTATCATTTATCGTCGGTAGCATTCCAGCCTTCCGGTGCGTTAATGAGCATTGAACGGTTCTTTAGCTCATTTTGCTCGTCCAGCAGCAGATTTCGGAAGAAGTTTTCAAGGAAGCTGATATCATAGTCAATGCCAAGACGGACATTCTTGTAGTTAGCACGGACCAAGGCGTTGCGGAAATACCAGAAATGGTCCTTGAACAAGTCACTGGTTACATCGTAGCCCATAGAACGCAGATATTGTATGGTAAACAGAGACCAGTGACCAGTGAACAGAGAACAACGCCCAACAAATTGCCTTAACTCTTTAGTTTCTTAACTTCTTAACTATAGTTTCAACCCCCAATCGCTAACGGCCAATAGTTAACGGAATTTTCCGTATCTTTGCCCCCACTTATTCGTGTCGCATCATGCTATTGTCCAAAGAAATCGCCGTGTATATCAATCTGGCAGCCTGTAGGTTGAAACAGTACACCTCCGCCATGCTGAAACAGTATGACCTGGGCCTCACGCCTGAACAGTTCCTGCTGGTGGACATCCTCTGGAACCAGGGCCCGATGTCGCAGCAGAGTCTGGCCAACAACATGCAGAAGGACAAAAACTCCGTCACCAAACTGGTGGATGCACTGGAAAAGAAATCCTTTATTGCCCGGCGCAAAAACCCTAATGACAAACGTTCCAATATCATCGTGCTCACCCCCAAAGGCGAGCAGATGAAACAGGAAGCCAAACAGTTCGGTATCTCCATGCTCGACAAGGTCCTCGCCGGCATCAGCGAGGATGAACTGCGCAACTTCCTGAATACCTTAGATAAGCTGTCGGAGAACATGTCGCAACCACTCCCGTAGGAAGGGCGTGTAGTCCTGTGGAAGGTCTTGATGGTTTTTTGGTGTAATAGACAAAAATAGTTGGTAAAAACAGGTGTTAAAATCCTGTATATCAACAGAATATTCTAACTTTGAAGAAATGTTTTCATCAAAGTTATTTTTTGAAACGATATAGAAGTTGACCCGAAGTGACAAATTTATACCATTGCTAATCAACCTTGTGGCACCTTGGTGCCGCACGAAGCCCATTCCCCTTCTTTTTAAGAAGGGGTGGCCGCAGGCCAGGGTAGTAATATAAAGCATCAGAATACCTTGTGAAAGAAAGAAACAATCATCATCATCGGCATCAGAATCAAGGACCGTCGTGTCCATAATCTACCAGTGAACTGCAGGGTTATGCCCGCAAGAACCGCAAGGTGGGCAATTTGGCGGAAATTTCCATGAATCTTTAATTTAAAAAGGATGGCCTGACGGCCAATCTCTCATATTAACTACCCCGCCTTTCAGGCACCCCTTCTGAGAATCAGAAGGGGACTTTTTTGTTGTCCGCACGACTGTGCGGACAAGGAGAATTATGTGAATCTACTTGTCAATAAAGAATTTGGATGCAACAAGTGTGGTCTGACTATCCGGCCCCAAGCATCTGGTCAACTTCTATATCGTTGCCTTAAAAACAGCTTGGAAAAGCTTTAGAACAACGCGCTCACCTTCTCGATGATGGTCTCGGATGGCAGGTCCGGCGAGAGGATGAGGTCGGGTTCCTTGAAGACGAAACCCTTGCTCATGGCGGTGAGAGAGCCGCCGCCGGTGCAGTTAAGCATGATGTATTCCTCCTTCTTCACCACTTCCTCTTTGACGGCTTGCGCCAGCGCGCTCACGGCCACGCAGGCGGCGGGCAACAGGTCGTAGCCCTCCAGGTTACGGTACTGCATCATCCAATACATGATGTCGTTGTTGTCGGCCAGGAACACGTCGCCGTGGCTTTCCGTCAGCGTGTCGAACAGGCCGCCGGCAAGGCCATAGGGCGGCTTGCGGTTGGAGAGCACCTTGGCGAGGATGACCTCGGCCTGACGGCGTCCCTCTTCGGCGGAGAGCTCGGGCAGGGCCCTCGATTGGGCTTTCCAGGCATCATACATGAGGGTGAAAGGCTTGTTCTGGGCCACATACACGCGCATGTGGTTGTTGCCGAAGCGTCCGTCGGCCTCCAAACGGCAGGCGTTCTCCCAGGCGGCGATGGCTCCGGTGCCGGAACCTACGGCCTGGAAATAAGCGTCAGGGATGCGCTGCATCTGTTCCACACAGCTCAGCACGGTGGTGCCCATGCCGTCGCGGCGTGCCACGTTCTTGGCCCCGCCTTCTAAGAAAAAGCGATGGTCTTCCGCCAGCTTCTCGCCAACGGCGATGGCGTCGTAGTAGTCGTACCCGTGGGGCACGGCCACCAACTTGACGCACTTGTCCAACTTCTTGCTGAACCAGAGGTCGTGGAGGTTGTCATAAGGCACGCACAGCACGATGGGGATGTGGTTGTCGGAACACACCTGTGCGAAGGCGCGCGCCGTGTTGCCGGCAGACTGTACCACGAGGATGCGGTTCTCGTTGCGCGGGATGCGGGCCAGCACCGAGTAGGCCTCCGTCTCCTTGAAGGAGCAGGTGCGCATCTTGGCTCCGATCTTCGGGCACCAGCCGGAGAAGGTGATGTAGAGGTTGTCCAAACCCAGGAATTTGGCCAGTCCCTTGGACTTGTAGGTGACGGGGGCGCAGGACTTCTTCAGTGTGCGGTTGATGGGCATCCAGTCCGCATAGCGGTAGATACCTTTCAGGTCCTCGCGCGGGGTGAAGAGGATGTTCTTATACATGGCGCGGATCAGCGACGGCTTTTTGCCGTCGGGGTCGCTCAGGGTCCAGCCTTTGTCTTCAAAGGTATGGCCGTTCTCAACGTTGACGAGAAGGTATTGCGTGGGTTTGAATCTCATAATCGTTATGGTTTTTAAGGGTGAATTATGGTTTGGTTATTGATTTTCTTTCTGGGTGGATGAGGATTGTGCGTCGATGATTTCCGCCAGGTCGCGCACGGGCCGGTCGGAGTAGCGGGCGAAGGTGGCGAGGCAGAGCGGGCAGGCGGTGGCGATGGCGTCGGCGCGGCTGGTGTAGAGGTTATCCAAGGCGGCGCGTGTCATCTCCTCGCGCTGGGCGAAGCTCAATGTCAGCGAGCCTAACGAGCCGCCGCAGCAAATGCTCTCCTCACGGTTCTTTTCGGCCTCCGCAATGCTGGCCGACTTGCCGATGAGCTTTCGTGGCTCGTCGTAGATGCCGCATCCGCGCCCCAACTCGCAGGGATCGTGGAACACATAGCACAGGTCGCTCTTCTCCAGACGGATCTTGTCTTGTTGCACCAACTCGCTGAAATAGTGACTGTAATGGACCACGCGAATGCCCGGAAGGTGGTATTCTTCCGTGAACATCTTGTAGCAGATGGGGCAGCTCACCAGCAGGGTGTCGGCACCGCTGCCCAATATGATTTCCTCGTTTTTGTGCATCAGCTCTTTGGCCGCTTCGGCACGCCCGGCGGTCAGCAGCGGCCGTCCGCAGCAGAGGCCGCCGTCGCGGTCCATCCACACGTAGTCCACGCCCGCTTTCTTGAGGATGGATTCCACGCTCTGTCCGATGGCGGGGGTGAGCTGGCTCATGCAGCCGCTGAAATAGAGCACCTTGCCATGGCTGGCGGTTTCGGTCAGGGGCTGTGTGTCGATGTTCGAGTAGTCGGGGGAGAGGTTGTAATGGCGGCGCGAGCGTTCCATGATGCGCAGTTGAGGGCCTTCTACTTGCACTTGGCACACGGTGTGGCATTTGCCACAGAGGAGGCATTTGTCGGAGATCTCCTCAATGCGTTTCTCGTTGCCGCGGCGCATCTGGCGGGTGAGATAGACGGTGCAGTCTTTGAGGTTTCCGCGGTTGACGCTCATCGGGCAGGCATCGATGCATACGCCGCAGTTGGGACAGCTATAGACCTGCAGCTTGGCGAAACCCTTGCGCGAGTCGCGGATCTTGATGCCGGCGTTGCGCATGGGTATGAGCATCATCTCCGCCGGGATGTGCATGTAGCGCGTGAAGGGCAGCACGCACATGAAGACGCAGAGGGCGATGGAGTAGGCCCACCAGGTGGGGAGCATGTTGAGGTCGTTGCCGAGGAACTGGCGGAAGATCCAGTTGGCGGGGATGGTCAGGAAGGAGCCGCCGCTGATGTGGGCGGTGAAGCTCTCGGCCAGCAGTCGCAGCGGGAAGATGGCCCAAAGGGCATAGAGGCCGATCTGGTTCAGCAGGGAGGGCCGTGCCGTGCGCCTCATGCCGAAGAAGCGGGAGTGTACCCGCTTGATCATGGCTAACACGATGCCGCTGAGGATTATCAGCAGGAAAAAGTCCATCAGGAACATCAACAGAGAACCTTGTATGGTCATATCCGGCCCTTCCGCCACGAAGTAATTGAAGAAGATGGGGTAGTAGAACATGTGGATGCGGTTGGGCACGAAGAGGAATACTTCGATGTGGCCAAGCAGGATAATCATAAACCATCCGAAGGCGATGCTGGAGTGCATATAGCCCAAAAGCTTGTTGCGTTTCCAGAGTTTGACGTGGATGAGGCAGTCGCGGAAGATTTCCCATACGTTCTTCACGATTATCTTGGGGTTGATGAGGGAGAGCAGGAATTTACGAACATCCTGCTTGGGGAGCTGCCACAGGATCCGCACTATCCCGAAAAGGCAGTAGGAGAGTACGAAGATCATGCCGAAGAGGAAGGGCAGCACGAACGGGTGAAAGCCGGAAGGTATTCTATCGATCATAAATTCTGTAAAGGGTCAAAATGAGGTGACGGGTGTTGATGGCGCGGGGGCACACCATGGTGCATTTGCCGCTGAGCATACAGTTGGATAACATGGGGCGCACATCCTGGTCGCGCTGGAGGGCGAGGATGACCTTGCGGAGGCTCATGCCGCTGAAGGATGCGGCGGTGCAGCTCGCACTGCAAGAACCGCAGCTCATGCAGATGCGGGCGTCCGGCTCCATGTCGCAGAGCTTCTTGTAGAGGGTGGTGTCCACCGTGTCGAGGTTGATGGTGGAGCTTTTGCTGAGAGAGAATCCGAAATCCATCATGCCTGTGTCAGATAATGGTGAATACTGAGCACGGCGGCGCGGGCCTCGGCCACGGTCTCCGGCACGGTCTTGGTGCCCGTGCACGCGCCGGCGTAGAAGATGCCCGGTCGGTTCGACTCCATGATGGTATAGACGTTGTCCTTGCTTTTGAGAAAGCCGTCGTCGTCGATGTTGAGGCCAATCATCTCAGCCAGCTCGTTCGTGCGCGGGTTGCACACCATGCCCGACATGAGCACGAGCAAGTCGAGGGTGACCTTCAACGGCTTGCCGGTGAGCGTGTCCTCCGCTTTCACCTGCACGCGGTTGTCAATGGTCTCGCCCACCTCCGACACGCGGCCACGGATGAAGTGCACGCCGAAGTCGCGCTGCGCGTTGATGTAGAAGTCTTCGTATTTCTTGCCGAACAGACGCAGGTCCATGTAGAAGCAATAGACCTCTGTCTCGGGGAATATCTCCTTGATTTCGATGGCCTGCTTGATGGCGGTTGTGCAGCACACCTTGGAGCATTGGCTGTTGCCGGCCTTCAGGTCGCGCGAGCCCACGCAATGCACGAAGCCCACCGCTTTGGGGTGCTCGGGGATGCGGGCGTCGGCACGCTTGTTGAACCAGGCTTCCAGATCAGCGTTGGTGATGACCCGGTCATACACGCCGTAGCCGTATTCCTCCTTCTTGGCGGCATCAAAGAGATGGAAACCACTGGCAACAAGGACGGCTTTGGCCACGATGTTGACACCGTTGTTTAAAATCACATTATAACTGTCTCCCAATGCGTTGATGGAGTTTACCTTGGTCTCCAGAAACACGTTGGCATCCTTGATCTGGTTGGACAAACCGTCGAGCAGCTCGTGCGAGGAGGTCATGTCGGGGAACAGCTTGTGCCATTGTGACACATGGCCGCCGAGGTGGTCCTGCTGTTCGATGATGATGGGGTTGTAGCCGAGTACGAGAAGCTGCTTGGCTGCCTCCATGCCGGCTATGCCGCCACCGATGATTACGATGTTTTCTTTCATAATGCTAACAACATTTTATAGATTTAGGAAGCTCAGGACGCATAATATCTTCTTTGTTCATGCCTAAATACTTGGCTTTCGGGTCGTATTCCACGCCGATTTTGTCTAAGAAAGGTTCCACAGCCACCTGGTGCAGTTGCAGACCGAGGTCCCAGGGATCGTAGCCGAGGATGATGCCGGCCATTTCCTCGTAGGTGAATACGGGAATGCCGAAGCCGTCCTTGCCGTAGGTCTTGCCTGTCTGCTCGGCGATGACGTACTGCCAACGGTCGAGGAAGTAGGGGCATCCGGGACAGTTGGTGATGATGGCGTCGGGATGGAAGGGCTCCATGGATTCGAATTTCTTGTGGGTGTTGGAGACGCTGTAGCCCCGGTTGGCCTTCACGTGGTATTGGCGGAAACCGTAGCCGCAGCAGTGGCGCCGCTCAGGGTAGTCCACCACCTGTCCGCCCCAGCTCTCTACCATGCCGGCCAGCACATAGGGGTATTCTGCACCGCCCACGCCCTTGCTGGGGAACATCTTCGCATAATGGCAGCCGATGTGCTCCACAATCTTCAGAGGCTCGCCGGTCTCCTTGTTGACGAGATGATGTTTGGCCTTGGCGGCAATGGCATTACGCCAATGATAGATGAGGTCGCTGGTGTGCGCCAGATACTTGGGCTTTTTGAACTCCCGTTTGCAGGCTTTCCACAGGTTCTCGCGGATCTTGGCCTCCAGCTCGGGAAACTCGTGCCATGTCTCTAAAATTTCGCAGTAGTTGCCGAAGGAGGTGATGCAGCTGGGCACGTAGTTCTCGTAGCCGGCCTCCGTCATCAGGGCGAACTGCCGCGCCACGATGGTCATGACTGTCTCCTGGGGAATGGTGTCGCAGTGGTAGGCGATGCCCCCGCAGGTGGTGTGATGAGGAGTCTCATAGAGGTCCTTCCCCAACACTTTTTGCGTGATTTCCGTGAACATCTTCTCACTGGCGGGGAAGAAATTCTGCCGGATGCAACTGCGTACGTAATACCAGTGGTCATCGGGGATTTCCTTCTGGTAGTCGCTCCATATCTTTTGTTTGCCTTCTGTAATCATAACGGATTAATGGTTAAAATGTTTGTCCGAGCAGTACTCGAATGCCTGTCTTTCGTATTCTTCCATATCCATGCCCATCTCTTCGGCCTTGGCTTTGGAGTATTCCTCCACGATGCGGATGCGTTCGGTGCCGCCGGTGACGTCGAAGATGGCCTTGAGTTCGTCCAAGGACTCCTGCGGGATCTTGCGCAGGATGCCGGGACCATCGCCCATGTAGTTGGCACCCTGACGGGCGAGGCTTTGCTCGAGATGCTCGGTATGCCACTTCCAGACGGGACCGGATTCCTTATGGTCTTCCCATTTGAACGATTTGGGATGGACGCAATAGCCGTAGTTGAGGATGTTGCCCGTCATGATGTGGGTGAGGGGCAGCAGCTGGCGGCCCTTCTCCGATTCGGTGAAGTAGCCGAGGCGTGCGCTGAGGTCGCGCAGGGCGATGATGACGAGGCCGGGCCCGTTCTTGCGCGGGCATCGGGTGACGCAGCTCATACACTCGCCGCAGTACCAGATGGTGTCGGATTTCAGAAGTTCCTCAATCTGCTGGTCATCGCGCGTCTGTACGATGCTGACGATTTTCCGGGGATCATATTTGTAAAACTCCGCCGCTGGACATATCGCCGTGCAGGTCCCGCAGTTGATGCACGTGTGGAAACCCTCTTTGAAACGGTAGTCCTTGCAGAGCTCCTCGTATAGGTTCTTGGGTTTGTTGTCTTTGTTGTTCATTTACATGGGTTTTATTCGTTTGGCAATACGAGCACACAGGCCTGGGAAAAACCGTTTTACATATACCATGATGAGTTCCTTGCGTCCCACGAGCACCTCGCGTTTGCCTTTGTCAATGGCCTTCTGGATTATTTTCGCGGCCTGGTCGGGGGGGAGTCCTCCCCCTTGGCCGGGATCCATCTTGCCGTGGGGCTTGCCGCCCTTGTCTAAGGCGCGGAGCGAGATGTTGGTCCGCACGCGTCCCGGGCACACGATGGTCACACGGATGTTCCGATCCGAGTATTCAGCCTGAAGGGTCTCAAAAAACCCGTAGAGGGCATGTTTGGAGGAACAATAGCCGCAGCGCAGCGGGAACCCGAATTTTCCGGCGATGGAGGTGGTCACGGCGATGTGGCCGCCACCTGCCTCCAGCATCTTCGGCAGCACGGTCTTGGCGATGGCCACCGGGGCGAAGTAGTTGATTTCCATAAGCTGGCGTATCATCCCCATGGAGGTGTCCTCCACCGTGGTGCGCTGGCTGATGCCGGCGTTGCAGTATAGGATGTCAATGCGGTTGAACGCGTTCCAGGCTTCTTCGGCTAGTGCCTCGATGCCGTCCGGTTGCTGCAAGTCGTAGGGCAGGGCATGGACTTTCGCGCCAAGGTCACGGCATTTGGCCACCACCGGCACCAGCTCTTCCGCTGTCAAGGCGGTTAGGACCAGGGAGGCGTGCTCCGCTGCATAGCGGTATGCACACGCCTCCCCGATACCGGAGGAAGCCCCTGTAATCCAGATTACTTGTCCGTTTCGATCTGTCATGATATCGGTTTGTGTTGTATGATGCCGTTAAAGAGCCATGTTGGGGATCTCGTGGTCGTAGTCGCCCTTCGCCAGGCGCTCCTTGATGTCGCGGAAGGCATCCAGGGTGCGGTCCACGTCTTCAATGCTGTGTGCGGCGGTAGGGATGATGCGGAAGATCAGCATTCCGGGAGGAATGACCGGGTAGGTGACGATGGAGCAGAAGATGTTGTAGTTCTCGCGCAGATCGACGGCGATGTTGGTGGCCTGGTTCACGCCGCATTTCAGATGCACAGGCGTGACGCATGCCTCCGCCGGCCCGATTTCGTAGCCGAGGTCGCGGAAGCCCTTCTGGAGCCGGCGGGTGACCTCCCACAGGTGGGCACGACGGGCATCGCCTTCGGCACTGCGGATGATTTCCAGACGTTTCAGACAGCCTTCCACGATGGGCATCGGGAGCGATTTGGCGTACATCTGCGAACGCATGTTGTATTTCAGATAGTCGATGATGGCCTTCTCCGTGGCGACGAAACCGCCGATGGTAGCCATGGACTTGGCGTAGGCACCGATGTAGATGTCGATGTCGTCCATCACGCCGAAATGCTCGGAGGTGCCGCGTCCGTTGGGTCCCATCACGCCGAAGCCGTGTGCATCGTCGATGAGGATGCGGAATTTGTATTTTTTCTTCAGGGCGGCAATCTGGTCCAGGATACCTAACGCGCCGGTCATGCCGAAGACGCCTTCGGTGATGAGCAGCACCCCACCGCCGTTCTGGTCAGCCACCTCGGTGGCATGGGCCAACACGCGGTCGCAGTCCTCGATGTTGTTGTGGCGGAATTTGTATTTGTGGCCCAGATGCAGACGGATGCCGTCCAGCAGGCAGGCGTGTGCCTCCGCGTCATACACGATGACATCGTGGCGGTTTACCAACGAATCAATGGTGGAGAAAATGCCCTGGTAGCCGAAATTGAACTCGAAGGCGGCCTCTTTGCCCTCGAACTCGGCCAGCTCGCGTTCCAGCTTCTCATGCAAGGCCGTTTGCCCCGTCATCATACGGCTGCCCATCGGGTAGGCCATGCCCCAGCGGGCCGCAGCCTCCGCGTCGGTCTTTCTGACCTCCGGATGATTGGCAAGACCCAGATAGTTGTTGAGGCTCCAGCAGAGCACTTCTTTGCCGTTGAAACGCATGTGCGGACCCAATTCGCCTTCCAGTTTCGGGAAAGTGAAATAACCTTCCGCTTTATCACGGTATTGCCCGATAGGGCCGCCCGTGGATTGTTTGATTCTTTCGAAAATGTCTTTTTGCATAATGTTATAAATGGGTTTGTTAATTAATTGTCTGATTTGCTGATCTTTTCACGGGATACTAAGCCCATGGCCCTGAACAGGAATTTGGGTAGGGGCTTTTCCCGTTTCCGGTTGATGAGGTCGATGAACCAACCGAGTTTCTTGATGACGGGAATCTTGTGGGTCTCCACAAATTCTATCAGGGTGCCGTCCGGGTCTTCAATGTAGGTGAAGTGGCCGGAGGCATCGCCCATGTCAAAGACCTCGTTGTCGGGACAGCTGTCCACGGTGAAGGGATGGCCTTTCGAGGCGCAGAACTCACCCAGCTTTTTCATGTTGGTGATGTCGAAGCAGATTTGGATGAACCCCGGGTCACCCCAGTAACGTCCTTCATAAATCTTCCTTGGTGTGCGGTCCAATGCCTGTACCAGCTCAATGCTGCCTTTCGGCATAATCTCGGACAACGGTCCTTTGGGCTTGGAGGGGTCTTTGAGCAGCACGCGACGGTACTGTTCGCCGGAGCCGGGCATGATCTGCCAGTCATCGAACCGGCCGGTTTCATCGTAAATCACCTGCTCGTAGCCCAGCACTTCACGGTAAAAACGCACGGAAGCATTCATGTCGGTGACCCCGATGACCGCGCCCGCCACACCACCGGTGAGACAACGCTGTTCAATGTATATGTCGGATTGCTCCACCACCTGGAGACAATTGCCGTACAGGTCACGAATGTACAGGCAGGGCGTCCCGTCGGGTAGGGCGGATATGGCGCCGCAGTCCGGCCATTTCGAGGATGCGTATGCATGAAATGCTTTCACGTTGCGGCATTTGATCTTGGCGGCGAAAATGCCAAGGTCACCCACGGCGATGTCAAAGGCCACCGGTACGGGCGTGCGCTCGCTGTACTGCCAGATCTCCAAACCGCCGCCGCCCTGCAGGTTCACGGCAATGCAGGCATGCCGCTTCTGCGGCTGGTTGCCCGTGTAGGGGAGCATCCGCTCCGCCACCGTGTCGTCTTCCAAAATCTTGATGTCAATATTGAACATGTCGATGTACCAGTCCCACGACTTCCGCATATCTACGGTTCCTACACCAACTTGTTGAATGCCGGAGATAAAAAAATCATTCATAGATGGTAAAAGCTTTTACTAATTTTAGGCTGCAAAGATAACAAAAGATATTGCTATCTCGGAATTTTTGGGTGGAATAATGTGATGAAATGTCTGTTGCTAACGATAAGGTTTTGAAAATCAGAGTATTCTCTTGATAATTCGAAGGGTATGGGTATAGCGGCCCATCGATTGGTTGAATATGCCGTTTTCGTCTAAGGTATTGATTTGGACGAATCCGGAGGCGTGGAGGATTTGCTGGTGCCCGCACACGATGCCCGTGTGAACGATCAAGCCTTCGTCGTTGGCGAAGAAGGCCACGTCGCCGATGCGTGCCTCTTCCACGAAGTCCACCACCTCGCCGTGCGATATCTGCTGGGAGGCGTCGCGGGGTAGGTTGATGCCAAGGCTGCGGAAGACAATCTGCACGAAGCCGGAGCAGTCGATGCCGGCAGGTGTGCGTCCGCCCCACAGGTAGGGAGCGTTGAGGTAATGGAAAGCGAAAGCGAGCAGGTCGTCTTGTTGTGGGGTAAGGCCTTCGTGATGGAGGGGCTCGGCGGGAGCGGGCAGCTCCACGCTGAAGTTTTGTCTGCCCAATGTGAACCGCCCGTTGTCCGGCATGGGGAAGGAACTCCCGATGCATACCGGGAAGGCGATGTGGGTGGCTGCATTGCGTACATACAGGAAGGTGTCGCGCACAAAATAACGGGGCGTGTTCTGGAGCAGTTCCAGCTCCTCATCTGTCAACGGCGTGTGTTGCTTGCGGGGCAGCCAGCCTTCGTAGGCGCAGTCGTGCGTGCTGATTTTGAGCCATTCGTCGGCACACTCCACAACCGAATAGGTCTCGCCGAACAGCAGTTGGGAAACCATTTCGGAACGGTGGGAGGCCTCAGCTCTCAGGGCCGCCGACATCCAGGTGCATACACCATGTTCCATAATTCCGGAATCTTGGATGAATATTTCAGAAGATGGGGTTTAGAACGGCAGGTCGTCGCCTATTCCGTTGTCGGTGAACGTGTCGCCAGCCGGCTCCAGGTCGGGCAGCTGCGTGTTGGCGGGATTCACCGTATGCTGCGGGGCAGGGTTGAAGTTGGGCTGGGAGGAGTAGGAGAAGTCTCCGCCTTGGGGAGGCATGGGGACACCTACTTGCGGACGCTCCAGTTTCCAGGCCTTCACATCCGTGTACCATCTGCCGTTGAACTCCCGGGATTCCAGGTCAAAAGAGACTTTTATCAGGTCGCCGATGTTGTACTGGTTGAGCTGGTCAATCTTGTCGCCCCAGAGGTTGGCGCATATTTTTCTCGGATACTGGTCTTCGGTTTCAATGACGAATTCCTGTTTCTGCCAGGTGTTCCCCTTGGAACTGGTTCCACCTACAGGGTTCATTTTTTGGATTAATTTTCCTGTTATTTCTAATGACATCTTGTAAAATGTAAATATGTGTTATTGTGAATCTTTTTTCTTGTCTTTTTTGCCAAAAACGGTGACGTTGATGTATTTTGACGGGTGGGCCTTGAGGTCTTTCACGAGTTCGTTGAGGCTTTCCAAGGTCTTGTTGATGTTAGAGTAGAGGGTGTCGTTGTTGATCAGCTGGCCGGCGGTGCCCTCGCCTGATTCTATCTTGGCGGTGATGGCGTTGACGTTGGCCATTGTCTTTCCGGCATCGTTCATCAGGGCGTTGATGTTGGCTTTTGCCAGCGAGTCGGAGATATGGTCAAGGTTCTGGATGATAGCGTTGATTTGCGGTGAGGCGTCGCTCAGCGTGTTGCTTAACGTGCTCAGCTTGTTGACAATGTCGTTGACGGAGCTTTCGTTGGCGGCGAGGATCCGGTTGAGGTGGCGGGTGGAGGCCTCAAGGTTCACGAGAGTGGCTTTCAGCATAAGGGCGCCGTTCTCTTCATCGGTCGGCAGGAAGGCCGTCTTGACCGTCTGGCCGATGGTGTCCACGGAGGCCATGACACTCTGGAGTTGCACGAGGATGTCGTCCAGACCGTCCAACATGCCGCCCGCCACGGAGCAGGCCAGCGTGTCGCCGCTGTGGGCCATCTTGGACGAGGTGCCCAGCAGGATGTTGACGCCGGTGCCGCCCAGCACGTCGGTCTGCACCACTTCAAGACGGGAGTCCGACGGAATATCCACATCTTCCGTGACGAGGATCTTGGCGCAGATGCGCACAGGACGGGAGCTCAGCATGGTGAGCTGGCTCACCTTTCCGATGGGGAACCCGTTCAGGGACACGGTGGTGCTTTCGTGCAGACTGCCGATGTTGTCGAATACGGCGTAGTAATAGGTTTTTTTGCCGAAGACGTTGATGCCTTTCAGAAGGCTGGCGCCAAAGTAGAACACGATCATGGCCGTAATACAGAAGATGGCCACTTTCATGTTGCGGATGTTTTTTTCCGAATATTCCTGTTTATCTTTCTTATCGCTCATGCGGCATATTTTGGAGGCGCAAAAATATCATTTTTTCTGCAATTTCAAAGCCTCCTTCTCGCTTATTTTTTTGCCGTTTTGGAAAGCGATGACAAATGCGTCCGGGAATTTGCGTTTCACTTCGGTGAGAATTTCACGGATGGCCTCGTGGGAGGTCTCGTTGCCGGCGGTGTATTTCCAGAGGTTGTTTTCAAAATAACGGTCCACCTTGGGCAGGTTGCGGAAACGGCTGTCGGTGAGGGGGAGTTTTTCCGGCGAGGCCAGGAACTGCACTTTGAAGCGGATGACGTTGCTGTCGGGGACCACCTCCTCGGCGATGGCTTGCAGCTTCTCCTGCTCCTGTTTCTCCGGTTTTTCCGGCTTGGGTGTGACAGTTCCGGTGGGCACGTTTTCCTGCGGGATGTTCTCTTTCACGGTCATGGGCTTCGGGGTGGCGGGCGTGACGGCCTCGTGCGCGTGCGGCTGGCTGTTGGTGACGGCGGCCAGGTAGTCCACAAAGGCGTTGTATATGCTGGCAGCCTCCTTCTTGCGGTTCTCCGTTGAGGAGAGGAAAGCCTCGTCGTTCTTGTTGCTCAGGAAGCCCATCTCGATGAGGATGCTGGGCATGGCCACCTTGTAGAGCACCCAGAAGCCGGCCTGCTTCACGCCGCGGTTGACAAGGTGCGTGCTGGCGATGAGGTTCTTCTGCACCTTGTCGGCCAGCATCACCGAGTTCTTCAGGTAGGCGGAGGAGTAGAGCGAGAAGAGCACGTTGGCTTCCGGCGAGTTGGGGTCGAAGCCGTCGTAGTTGTTCTTGTAGTTCTTCTCTTTCAGCATGGCGGCGTTCTCGGCCCGCGCCACCGCCTGGTTGGCCTCGCTCTTGTGCAGGCCCATCACCCATGTTTCGATACCGTTGCCGATATGGTCCTCTGAAGCGTTGCAATGGAATGAGATGAACAAATCGGCGTGCTCGGCGTTCGCGATCTGCGCCCGACGGTACAACTCGACGAACACGTCGGTTTTGCGGGTGTAGATCACCTTCACCTCCGGACAATGGTCGCTGATGAGCTTGCCCACCATGAGGGCGATGTCCAGACTTACATCTTTTTCCTTCAGATGACTGCCCAGACAGCCGGAGTCGTGACCGCCGTGTCCCGCGTCAATAACCACTTTGAAGGTTTTCTCCTGCGCCTGCATGCATAGGGGCGAAACAAGAAAAAGTGCGAGGAAATATACGAATATCTGTTTTTTCAAGTTCATCATTTTGGAGATTTTGATTATTTTTGCCGATTTTAAAATCGCAAAGGTACTTTTATTGTATTTATTATAACAGGTTTGTCTGGAAAATTATACACAATAGTTTTTTCATATTTCGGGAGATTGATTATGCTCTTCATTTTCAGTCTCTTGACGGTGTGTGCGACAGCCCAAAATGTGCATGGGCGAAGGCCTGTTAGACAGACGCAGGACACGTCGGTTTATTCCCAACAGCCGGTGAAAATGGATTCGCTTGTGCGCGATTCTGTCGTCCGGCATCCCAAGCGCATCTCCCAAAATGCGGTGAAATCCGTCGTCTTCTACAGCGCAAAGGACTCCACCGTCAACGACCTAAACCGCCGATACACCTATCTTTTCGGGGATGCGGTGGTGAAATATGAGGATCTGGAACTCCGTGCCGATTATATTGAGATAGACTTCAAAAACAGCGAGTTGTATGCTTCTGGGGTGGCCGATTCCAACGGCAACGTGCATGGCAGTCCGCTCTTCATCCAGGGTGAGTCCCGCTACCGTGCCCACGAAATCAAGTATAATTTCACCACCCAGAAGGGCAAGATTACCCACGTGATCACCACGCAGGACGAGGGTTTCATTCATGGGGAGCAGATCAAGAAGATGGGCGACAATGTGGCTTTTCTTAAGAACGGCAAATATACGACCTGTGAGCTGGACCATCCTCATTACGAGATTGATTTCACCAAGGCCAAGCTGATCCAGCACGACAAGATCGTCATCGGGCCCGCCTACCTGAGCTTCACGGGGGTACCCACCCCGCTGGCAGTGCCGTTCGGCTTCTTCCCGCTGGACAAGGGCCGTCGCTCCGGCTTTGTGATGCCCTCCTTCGGCCAGTCCTCCAACCTCGGCTTCTACCTTCAGGACATTGGCTACTACTTCGCCATCAACGACAACCTTGATCTGCTCCTTGGTGCCGATGTCTATACGCGAGGCAGCTGGGGCATCAAGGCGAAATCCAACTACGTGTTCCGCTACATCTGCACGGGCAATGTGCATCTGGAGTTCGCCCAGACCCGCGTCGGCGACAAGTTGGATTCCACTTACCGTTGTTCCAACAACTTCAAAATCTATTGGGACCACAAGCAGGATATCAAGTCCCATCCCACCACGCGTTTCAATGCCCACATTGATATTGTCAGCTCCAATTACGCCAAATACAACCTCACCTCGACACAAGATTACCTCTCCAACCAGTACAGTTCCTCCATCAACGTGTCCACCTCCGCGCGTGACATCTTCTTTTTGGATGCCACGCTTTCCTACTCCCAAAACACGAGAACCCAGGAAGTGAACTTCAAACTGCCGGATATGAACATGTCGGTGGTGCAGTTTTATCCGTTCCGGAAGAAAAACAAGGCGGGCATGCTGAAATGGTACGACAACATCTCGTTGAAGTGGTCTTCCCAGTTCACCGGGCAGATTGACACCTACGACTCGCTGTTCCTGAAACCCGAGACGTGGGAGTCAATCAATGTGGGTATGCGTCATGTGATTCCCCTTACCATCCCCATCAAGATCGCGAAGCTTATCAACTGGAACACCACAGCCACACTGACGGAGAAATGGTATCTGCAGTCCTACACCCGCGACATGACCATCGACACGCTGGATGATATACCCACCGTGATGTATAACCAGTATTTCCATCGGGGTTTCAAGATGTTGCACGACTTGAATCTATCCTCGTCGCTCTCCACGAAAATCTATGTGATGTACAGCTTCAGGAAGGGTGGGCTGCAGGCCATCCGCCACATCGTGACCCCGAACCTGAGTTTCATCTACCGTCCGAATCTGTCGGGCGGCACCATGGCCCACTATTTCAACCCGATCACAGGCGAACAGGTCGAGTATTCAATGTTCGACAACGCCATCTTCGGAGGAGTTACGACGCAGACGCAGGCGCTGGCGCAGCTCTCCTTCGGCAACAATGTGGAAATCAAGGTGCGATCGCGCAAGGATACGATCACTGGTTTCAAGAAGGTGCCGCTGATCGATAACCTGAACCTGAGTATGTACTACAACTTCGCCGCCGACTCACTACGCTGGTCCAAGTTGACGCTTAACGGCCGGAGTACGCTCTTCAAGCAACTTTACTTGACCTACAATTTTGCCTTCGACCCTTATGTCATCGGGGAGAACGGCAACCGGGTCAACCGATTCGAGGTCAAGGAGAACCACCGTCTGTTCCGCCTGTCATCCACCGATTTCAGCTTGGCCCTCAATTGGCGGTTGGACCAGAACACCTTCAAATCCAAAAAGAAGAAAGAGGAGGTCAAGCGACTGCCCTGGTCGCTGACGCTGAATTACACCTTCACCTACGGCATCAATGACAATATATATTATTATATGCGGATGGACACCCTCCTCTACAAGCACAACATGGTCCACACCCTCAATGTGGTGGGTGATTTCCACATCACCAAGAAGTGGCGGGTGGGCTTCACCACGGGGTACGATTTTGTGCAGAAGAAGCTTTCCTACACTTCCATCGACATCCATCGCGACATGCACTGTTGGGAGATGAGCTTCAACTGGGTACCCTTCGGATACCGCAAGGGATGGGCATTCCAGATCAACGTCAAGGCCGCCGTGCTCAAGGATGTGCTCAAACTTCCGTTGCATCAGGATTACCGTGATAATCTGTAAGTTAGCGTAATCTTTCTTTTTGTTGAAAAAAACTGTTTGGGCTTGATTGTTTCATGCTACAATTTTTGTATATTTGCAACCTTGAAATTTTTATGTCGAAATTTATATAAATTATTAAAAATCAAATAAATAAAAGAGATGAAAAACAAAGGACTTGTATTATTCTTTACGATTCTCCTTGCGCTTGTTTGTTTGTACTGTCTGTCTTTCTCCTTCGTCACGTGGCGTGTGGAGAAGAAGGCTGACGCGTATGCACACAACGAGGCCGCCATTGCAGAGGTGAAGAAGGCAGCGAACGGTGATTTGATGTTGGAGAAGCATCTGATTGACTCTTTGATTGATGCACGGAAGCTTCAGTATCTGACCAACATGAACGATTCCACCGTGTTCTTGGGAAACACTTACAAGAAGTGTAAGTACAAAGAGTTGAACTTGGGTTTGGACTTGAAGGGCGGTATGAACGTTACCCTCGAAATCTCCATGCCGGATGTGGTGCAAAGCTTGGCCGTCAACAAGGACGACGAGCTGTTCAAGACGGCTTTCGAGCAGGCTGAGAAACAGTTCGCCAACACGACGAACGGCGATTTTATCGATATCTTCGTGGACAATTTCAACAAGCAGAAGAGTGCGCTGAAGCTGAACAATGCGAACCTGCGCACCTACTTTGGCGAGCGTTCCGGCATCAAGAATGCCTCTGACGCCCAGATCATTTCCTGGTTGAAGAAGGAATCCGGCGAGATTGCGGACCGTACGTTCAAGATTCTCCGCACCCGTATCGACCGTTTCGGCGTGGCCCAGCCCAACCTGCAGCTGCTCCAAGGCGGACGTATCCTCGTGGAACTTCCCGGCGTGAAGGAGCCTGAGCGTGTCACCGACCTGTTGAAGAGCACCGCCAAGCTGGAGTTCTGGGAGGTCTATAACGACATCGTGGGCGGACGCTCCATCCAGCAACGCTTCTTCGAGGCGGATGCCAAGTTGGCCGAACAGCTGAAAAACCAGAAAGAGAACACCACAGAGACTGTTGCCCAGGATTCCGTTGCTGACGCACTGGGTCTGGCAGATGCTGAGGTGGAAGAGGATGAGGACGAAATCGAAGACATTGATGTCACCACGGGTGCCATCATGAGCAAGGCGGTTGCTGTCCCCGGCAGCTTCGTGATCGGCTACTTCAAAGAGGCCGACATGCCCGCCATCAACGGCATGCTCCCGCAGTTGCAGCGCATCCTCGGCGACAACAGCGTCGTCTTCTATTGGGGTGCCCCTGAGAAGGAATACAACAACGCTTTCCCGCTCTATCCGTTGAAGAAGAAAAACGACCGCATCGGACCGCTCTTGAGCTCCGAGACCATCGGCGGTGCACGCGTGGTGCGCACGGCCCGTCAGGATGTCGATCAGAATAACCGCGTGGTTGTCAACATGTCCATGGAAGACCAGGCCGCCGATGTGTGGCGTAAGATCACCAAGGAGGCTGCCGACAACAGCGCCACCAAGCTGACGGCCATTGCCATCGTGCTTGACGAGTTCGTCTATTCCGCTCCTACGGTGCGTTCCGAAATCCCCAACGGCAACTCCGAGATCTCCGGCCATTTCACCGTGGATGAGGCCAAGGACCTCGCCACCGTGCTGAACTCTGGTAACCTGGAGGCGCGCGTCAATGTGGTGCAATCCGAAATCGTGGGTCCTACCCTTGGTAAGGAATCCATCCGTTCCGGTTTGCTCTCCTTCCTCGCCGCTTTCATTTTGGTGGTCATCTACATGTTCTTGTACTACAGCCGTGCCGGTCTCGTTGCCGACCTGGCTCTGTTCTCCAACGTGTTCTTCATCGTGGGCGTGCTCGCCTCCATGGGTGCTGTGCTCACCCTGCCGGGTATCGCCGGTATCGTGTTGACCTTGGGTATGGCCGTTGACGCCAACGTGATCATCTACGAGCGTGTGCGTGAGGAAGTGCGCGCCGGCAAGGGTATCCGCGTCGCGGTGGACGAAGGTTTCAAACACTCTTACTCCGCCATCATCGACGGTAACGTGACCACCCTTATCACCGCTATCGTCCTTTATATCTTCGGTTCCGGTCCTATCCAGGGTTTCGCCACCACGTTGATCATCGGTATTCTCTCCTCCCTGTTCACCGCCATCCTGCTGTCCCGCCTTGTCATCGAGGCTCGTCTGAAGAAAGGCAAAACCCTTGAGGTGGGTAACCGCGTGACGTTGAACGCTTTCACCAACACCAGTGTCGATTTCCTCAGCAAGAGAAAGATATTCTACTGCATCTCGCTGGCGTTGATTTTGATTTCCACGATTTCCTTCTGCACGTTGAAGCTGCAACCCGGTATCGATTTCACCGGTGGCCGTTGCTATGTGGTGCGTTTCGACAAGGATGTCACCACCAAGGATGTGCGTGCGGCTGTGATTAAGGAGTTCGGCGGCAATCCGGAAGTCAAGACTTTCGGTGCCAACGACCAGATCCGTATCATCACCAACTTCAGAATCGAAAGCAACAACCAGGCGGATGATCAGCTCTGCGAGAAGAAACTCTACAACTGCTTGAAGGGCTTCTACGGTAAGCAGGATCTCACCGAATATGACTTCACGCACCTGACCAACGATGTGCGTGGTATCCAGTCTTCCCAGAAGATCCAGCCTACCATCGCCAAGGAATTGTTGATGAAGGCTGTTTGGGCCGTCTTGGTTTCTTTGGTGTTGATTTTCATCTACATCGCCTTGCGTTTCCGCAACTGGCAGTTCGGTGTGGCGGGTGTGTGCGCCCTGTTCCACGATACCTTCCTGACGGTGGGTATGTTCTCCCTCCTCTATAAGGTGATGCCGTTCTCCATGGAAATTGACCAGAACTTCATCGCCGCCATCCTGACGGTGATCGGTTACTCCATCAACAACAACGTGGTGATTTTCGACCGTGTTCGTGAGAACTTGGCCCTCTATCCGAAGCGTACCAACTACGATAACTTCAACAACGCTATCAACCAGACGCTCGGCCGTAACATCAACACCGCCGGAACCACGTTGGTGACGCTGCTCGTGATCTTCCTGTTTGGCGGCGAGGTGATCCGCGGTTTCGTGTTCGCCATGTTTGTGGGTATCCTCGTCGGTACCTACTCCGGTATCCTCGTTTCCAACCCGTTCGCTTTCGACCTCTTCAGATTGTCTGGCGACAAGGTGAAACGCGCCAAAACCACTGTTGCATAATAACAGGTCGTTATACGACGATTTTTTATAAAAAAATAATTCGGGATGGTGTTAAAACTATCCCGAATTTTTATTATTTTAGCGGCCCAATTATTATAAGGTAAAAAATCATTAAAAATGAAACTATACAAACTGTCTCTGTTTCTTTTATCTATTTTAATAACAGTTACTTGTACCGTATCGGCACAGGGTCCTGTGTTGCGTGATGCCGACAACCTGTTTCGGGATTGCCAGTATGAAAAATCCTTGGAACAATATAAAAAAGGTATAAAGAAGTTGCAGGGCAACCGCGTGGAGATCCAGCGCGCCACTTTCCAGATCGCCGAATGTTACCGTATCATGGGCGATTTGAAGAAGGCCGAACAGCAGTATCTCCGTTTGGAAAAGAAGAATTACCAGAAGGACAACCCCATTATCCTTTTTCATCTTGGTAGCATCTACAATCTTCGTGGGGAATATGACCAGGCCTTGAAGTATTACAACAGCTTCAAGAAGCGTGCTCCCGAGGATTCGCGTGCAGATGCCCGCATTGAGGGCTGTAACAACGCTAAGATGTGGACGGAGAACCCCACCCGCTACGAGGTGGAGAACCTCAAGAAATTCAACACCCGTGAGGATGAGTGGGCACCGCGCTGGGGCAATGATGAGAAGCGCAACTCCATCATCTTCACCTCCAACCGTGAAGGTTCCAAGGGCAAAGGCACCGACCAATGGACGGGTGTCAACTTTTCCGACATTTATGTGACCAACAAGCCGAAAAGCAAGAATACCGACTGGCCGGGTGAGTGGTCTCCGGTGACGACCTTGGACGAAGGTGAGACGCTGAACACGGGTGTGAATGAAGGCGAAGCCTCCTCCAACCGCAAGGGAACGGTCTATTATTTCACCAAGTGTCCGCAAGACAAGAAGAAAGTGCAAGGCTGCTATATCTACAAGTCGATGAAGAAGGGCAAAGCCTGGGGCGAAGCCGAACTGGTATATATGGGAGACTCCGCTTATAATTATGTGCATCCTTTCATCTCCGGCGATGAGCTGACGATCTATTTCGCTTCCAACCGTCCGGGTGGCCATGGCGGCTATGATATCTGGATGGCTACACGTACGAAGAAATCGGCTAAGTTCTCCAACATTACCAACCTCGGTCCCAATGTGAACACCGCCGGACAGGAGGTGTTCCCGAGCCTGCGCAACGACCAGGAACTCTACTTCTCGTCGGATGGATGGCCCGGTATGGGTGGCCTTGACCTGTTCGTCTCCCACAACAAGGGGGGCGCATGGCAGAAGGCTGAGAACCTGATGGTGCCTATCAACTCCTGTGGCGATGATCTTGGCATTATCTTCGATGAAAATGAGGCTATTGACCCTAAGTCCAAATCACCATATCTGGCCAAAGGTTATTTCTCCTCCAATCGTACTGGCGGACGTGGTGGCGACGACATCTACTACTTCCTTCTCCGTCCGTTGGTCTATACTATTTCAGGTTATGTGCGTGACAAGAACAACGGTCAGTACATGGATGGTGTGGAAGTGGAAATCGAGGGCTCGGATGGTACCAGCTACAAGACCACCACGGATGTGAAGGGTTATTATCATTTCGATAAAACGAAGATCCTTGGATCCACTACATATAATTTGAAAGTGAAGAAGACCGGCTATTGGGAGAATGGTAATACCGCCCAGCAGACGACTGTCGGTTTGACGGAAAACACCGACCTCAAACAGGATTTCTCGCTGGAGCCTATCCCGAAGGAGCCGATCCTGCTGCCGGAGATTTTGTATGATCTGGCCAAGTGGGACCTCAAACCTCAGTATAAGGACTCTTTGATGTACCTATATAATATTATGGTAAAGAATCCGACGATTGTCATCGAGTTGCGTTCTCACACCGACTCGCGTGACACGGAGGAGAAGAACGACATTCTGTCCCAGAACCGTGCCCAATCCTGCGTTGACTTCCTCGTGAATGAGATGGGCATCGCCGCTGACCGTATTGTGGCCAAGGGTTATGGTGAGCGTGTCCCCAGAAAGCTGGAGAAGGACATGTACTCCACCTATAACGGGAAGAAGTATTTCTTCGCCAAGGGTACGGTGCTGACGGAGGCTTACTGCGAATCCTTCCCCACGAAGAACGAGAAGGAGGCAGCCCACCAGCTCAACCGTCGTACGGAGTTCATCATCCTGCGTGACGACTATGTGCCGAGCAGCGATAACATTGACAGCGTGCGTCGTGGCGGCGGTATCGCCCTGGTGCAGGAGCGTACGGTGCCCGTAACCATCGTCGGTGATGATGTGAAGGGTACCTGTTTCGCTAACAGCAAGTCGATGGATTTCGTGATTGGTAACAAGAGCGACGAGATCTTCATGAACTATGCGGATGCTACCCGTTTCCTGAAAGAGTCCATTATCAACCTGGATGATTTCGAGGAGAAAGCTGCCGCCATCAAACAGGAGGACGGTAGTATTATTGACGGCGTGGTGCTCTATCTGCAGGAGATTCGTGTGGGTGATGACTATGCCGAGAATGTGAAGGTGACGGTGAAGAAGAACCTGCCCGCCGCTTTTGTGATTGGTGATGGCTTCATCCAGAACGAATGGGGCAACTTCACCATCGACAAGTCGCGCAGCTTGCTGATTTACAGATAAGTTCCGACGAAAGAACAAACAAAAAAGGATGACGTGATGTCATCCTTTTTTTTGTATGGAAAGGCTTGCACATGCCAAAAACCAACAGTAGGTCGCAAATCGAAAACCGCAAACCGCAAACCGCGCGAGGATGGTTATTTCCTCAATTCGAAATTGGAACCCAAATAGACCTTCTTGACTATCGGGTCGCTGGCCAGCTCCTCCGCGGTGCCCGACTTGAGCACACGTCCCTCGTACAACAGGTAGGCACGGTCGGTGATGGAGAGCGTCTCGTGGACGTTATGGTCGGTGATGACGATGCCGATGTTCTTGTCCTTCAGCTTAGCCACGATGTTCTGGATGTCCTCCACGGCGATGGGGTCCACGCCGGCGAAGGGCTCGTCCAAGAGGATGAATTTGGGGTCGGAGGCCAGGCAGCGGGCAATCTCCACACGACGGCGCTCGCCGCCGGAGAGGTTGTTGCCCTTGTTCTTCCGCACCTTCTGGATATTGAACTCCGAGATGAGGCTCTCCAGCTTGTCCTTCTGCTCCTCTTTGCTCTTGCCGCTGAACTCCAGTATGGCCTTGATGTTGTCCTCTACAGTCAGCTGGCGGAACACGGAGGCCTCCTGCGGCAGGTAGGCGAGGCCCAGCTGCGCACGGCGGTACATGGGCAGGTCGGTGATCTCCTGATCGTTCAGGAAGATTCGGCCCGAATAGGGCTTGATGAGCCCCACAATCATGTAGAAAGAGGTGGTCTTGCCGGCACCGTTAGGGCCGAGCAGCCCCACAATCTCCCCTTGGGTGAACTCGATGGAGACTTCGTTCACCACCGTCCTGTTCTTGTATTTCTTGACTAATTTTTCCGTTCGGATATGGTATTCCATGCTAGCTCCTTTCTATAACTTCTTTTAGTTTGCCCATGACGCTGCCCATCATCTGCTCCATCGGACCTTTGAGCATGGCCTGGATCCAGAAGGGCATGTCGGCCTCCGCCTCCACTTGCAAAGTGCTCTCCGTACCCATGCTTTCAATCCGGAAATGCACATTGGCCGATACGCTCTTGTCGGTGTCCAAATGATAGATGACATATTGGTAAGGAACCGCATCGGCCAGACGCATATTGCAGGTAATCATGTTCTTGATGGTGAAGGAACACCCCTGCTCGTCGGCGTGCCAGTCGGTGATGTCAGGGATGGGGGGAGCCTGCGTGGTCTGGATCAGATGGCAGAGGAAATCGTAGGTCTTCGTCGCACTGGCGGCAATGGTCTCCGTGTTGCTTGTCAGCTTCATAGATTTTATCTTAAAAAAGTTGTGCAAAGATATGCTTTTTTTTGTACTTTTGCGGAATAAAAATCAGTATTAACCTAAATCGCATTATTATGAAAAAGTTTTTACAAGAGTTCAAAGACTTCGCCATGAAAGGTAATGTCATGGATATGGCGATTGGTGTCATCATCGGCGGCGCTTTCGGTAAAATCGTCACCTCTTTGGTGAACGATCTCCTCATGCCCCTCGTCGGCGCCTTGATCGGCAATGTGGACTTCACCACCCTGTCCGCCACGCTGCGTGCCCCCAAATTGGGCGAGGGCGGCGAGGTTATCAAAGAGGCTGTCACGCTGAATTATGGTAACTTCATCCAGACGACGGTGGACTTCCTCATTGTGGCACTCTGTATCTTCGGTGTCATCAAGCTCATCAACAAGGCTACATCTTTGGCCAAGAAGAAAGAGGAAGAGGCTCCCGCACCCGCTCCCGAACCGACCAAGGAGGAAGTGTTGCTGACCGAAATCCGCGACATCTTGAAACAAAAATAAAAACCTTTTCTGACAATAGGAGAGGGGACCGCAGGGTTCCCTCTTTTTTTGTGCGATAGATGTTGATCTACGAGGGCGATTTAATGGTGGGGTAGTAAAGAGATTGAACAATAAATCATCGCCTCGGAGAGGCACAACGCACTCAGTGCAATTAACTCCACACAAGCCGTCAGGCGCAGTGTGGGGTGGTGGTGTGCGTGTACGACCACTCGCGGTGCAGGTGTCGCTTGCACCGAAGGATTGAACCTTCCCGCCGCGAAAGTCACACACTATCAATATGTGAAAATGATGAGATTGCAAGACTAAACGAGAAAAACAGTATCTTTGCCGCACAAATATAAAAAACATAAATAAATAATGTGCAGAGTATGAGAGATTAGAGGTGACAGAGCAATGATTTAAGAATAAAAACAGAAATTATGATATTTTCAAAAGTACACATCATTGACGACACTTTGGACACGCTCGCCAATCTGGTCATAGAGAACGGCCTGATACAGCGGGTTGACATCCTGGACGGCACGCCGGACCCGTCGCTACCGGTATATTTGCCCGCCTTTACGGACTTGCATGCGCATTTCCGCGATCCGGGCCTCACCTATAAGGAGGATGTGGAGTCGGGTAGCCGTGCTGCCGTGCGTGGCGGCTACACGGCCGTGAACCTCATGCCCAACACCCTGCCGGTGGTCAGCAGCGTGGCGCAGGCCCGTGACGTGGAAGACCGCATCACGAAACTGGATCTGATACAGGCCAATCAGGTGGTGAGCATGACACTGAACGAACAGGGCCAGGACTGCTCGCATCTGCGCGATATCCCCGCGGGCACCATACCCTTCGTCTCCGACGACGGCAAGGGCGTGAACCGAGACGACGTGATGGAAGAGATCTTTAACATCTGTAAGGAGAAGGACTTCCTCATCATGGCTCATGAGGAGGACGCCCGTTACAGTCCGCAGGATTTGCGCATGGCCGAGAACGCCATGACATTCCGCGACTTGGCCCTTTGCGAGAAAACGGGCGGCAGCATCCATTTCTGCCATGTCAGCACAATAGAGGCCATCACGGCCATTGCTGAGGCCAAGGCGAAAGGCTTGCGCGTGTCGTGCGAGGTGTGCCCGCATCATATCTATTTCAATGCGGAGCAGGCCAACTACTACCGTGTGGCCCCGCCGTTCCGCAACAACGAGGACATCGCCGCCCTCATCAAGGGGATGCAGGATGGCACGGTGGATGCCATCAGTACAGACCACGCACCGCATACGCCCGAGGATAAGGCTAACGGGGCTAATGGTATCTCTGGCATTGAGACGGCTTTCGCGCTCTGTTATACGAAGTTGGTGCGCGGAGGATTCCTCACTATCAACCAGTTGGTGAAACTGATGTCCACCACGCCATCGGCGATGATGCGCGTCCTCAAGGGAAGCTTCAAGGTGGGCATGCGGGCTGATTTTGTGAAGGTGGACTTGAATACTCCGTATGTGATCCGTTCGGAGGAGTTCGCCTCGCGCGGGAAGAACACGCCTTTCGATGGCCAGCAGGTGTATGGACGCGTGCTCGAGACCATCAAGGCAGGCAAAACGGTTTATAAGGCATAACGATGGAAACCAAGCGGGAGACATTTCAGGATTATCCGGTATATTCGTTGTCGGAGATTGCGTTCAGCCTGCACAAGGTGGTGGAGCGCACCTATCCGCAGCCCTATTATATCAAGGCGGAGATCTTGAAGCTCAATTATTATCCTCATAGTGGGCACTGTTATCCCGAACTAGTTGAAAAAGAGGGAAATACTATAAAAGCGGAGATGCGGGCCGTGATCTGGGCCTCCCACTACCAGCGCATCAACGAGCGTTTTATCCAGATTACGGGCAATCCTTTGAAGGAGAATATCAGCATCCTCTGTCTGGCCAATATAGAGTTCAGTCCGAAGCATGGCCTGGCACTTCATATTCAGGATATTGAGCCGAGCTACACGTTGGGCGAGATGGTGAAAAACCGTAATGCGGTCATCGAACGCTTGAAGAAAGAGGGGGTGTTTACGGCCAACAAGCGTTTGGAGATGCCGTTGCTGCCCAAGCGCATCGCTGTGATTTCGGTGGAGACCAGTAAGGGCTTCAGCGATTTCATGACCACATTGAACGGAAACCGTTATGGTTACCGTTTTGAGACGGAACTCTTCCCGTCCATCTTGCAAGGCGACAAGGCCATCGTGGGCATCACGGGTCGTCTGGCGGAGATTGAGATGCGGCGGCAGGAGTTTGATTGTGTGGTGATTGTGCGCGGCGGCGGAGGCGATGTGGGCCTTAGCTGTTACGATGATTACGAGATGGCGCGTTGCGTGGCTACGTTTCCATTGCCGGTGCTTACGGGCATCGGACACTCCACCAACCTCAGTGTCACCGACATGGTGGCGCACACCTACAATATCACGCCCACGGATGTGGCCTTTGCACTCATTGGCTATTTTCAGACTTTTGATGAACAGGTGCAGGAGTGTCAGAAACGTTTGGTGGAGGTGGCAAAAGTCCTGCTCGCCGATGAGCAGGTGAAGTTGGTGGAGCTGGATGCACGGCGCAAAATCGCCGTCCCGAAGGTGATCAGTCAAAGCCGCAATCGGCTTATCCAGTTGTCGCAGGACATTGCTTTGAAATCGAAGGGATTGTTGATGTTTCAGCGAACCCTTCTCCAAAATGCGAGTGCTGGCATGGAGCGTCTGTGTCAGACGCGTATGTCGGGCGAGCGCAAGGAACTGGAGCGTTTGTCCGAAAGTCTGAAGACATTGGGACCGCTCTGTCTGTCACGGCAAAACGAACGGGTTGGCAATCTGGAAGATAAGATCCAATTGCTGCATCCCGACAACATTCTCCGGCGTGGTTTCAGCATCACGCGTCACAACGGCAAGGCTGTCACCGAAGCCTCACAGTTGACATCTGGCGACGAGATTGTCACGCAGGTGTATGCAGGTGAGGTGAAGAGTAGGGTGGAGTGATTTACAATACTGTAATGCTGCCTTTTGTTTTGCGTGATTTTCCGTCAATATTGCGGTTTAATTATTACACATTTGTTTTATAAAATAGTGTTTTATTTATAAAAAACAAAGAAAAAATTATTAAAATACCCCTTGTTATCAAGATATTTTTTAAAATATAATTTTATTAATATTGTTTTGTTTTTAATTTTTAGTGTAATGATTGACGGTGAATGATGAGCGATGGTGGGCGAGCAAACCCAGCTAATTCCGACCGATCTAACAGCCTGCCACCCAAACCTATAACCCTCTAAACCATTATTAACACCCTTTGTTAACATATTTGTTTAACTAGTTGACAATTATGATTATACTGATGAGATTTGGAGGTGTTTATTCTGTTGATAACTTTTAAAACGGAAGTGTAATACGGTTAATAATTATATTTAATTTTTATTATCTTTGCGCTTCGTTCTGTGTGAAAACCATACGGGTGGATTGTGTCTGCTGGTTTTCTACTTAACGTATTTTAAATTAATGGTTTAACCAAACTCTACCATTGGGTGAAACACGCTTTTTATAGAATGAAAGAGTCTCATGTGGGGACGGATTTTTGGGGTTTTCCGCCGTTTTGGGTGGAGGGTGCTCTGTGAGCCGTTTCCGAGCCAGTGGTAGGGGAGGGTGCTGTAAGCGCCTGTTGTGAACGAAGGAGATAAAAGTAAAAAAATAACAAAAAAATCTAGATTTATGAAACAAGTTTTACCTTTAACAATGAAAAATCAAAACAAGCGGGTGACCCTGCTGCCCGCCATCCTCACCCTCGTCCTGCTCATCGGCGTGGGAAGCGCGTGGGGACAGACGTGGGAACATAAGGATTTTTCGTCTACCCAAGACTGGAGTATTCCTGTTGGTACAACAAAAATTGTTATTGAAGCAATTGGTGGTGGTGGTGGTGGTGGTACTGCATATAATCCAGATTATTTTTGGGGCGAATTGCGTTTTAGCACGGGCGGTGGCGGCGGCGGCGGCGCCTATGCGCGCTTGAAGGAATATTCGATTACATCTGGTACGTTGAACGTGACCGTAGGCGGTCAAGGTCAAACGTCATCTGTAAAACTCAATAGTACAACAACGCTTATTTCTGCAGGAGGTGGTTCTGCAGGAGGTAATGGCAAAAATAGTGCAGGAGGAGCTGGTGGTGGTGGAACATACTCATCAGATTTAGGTACTACTTATTATGACGGTGCTAATGGATCTTCAGGTAGTTCAGGCACACATATTAATGGTAATAACCAAGCTGATAATAATAAAGGTGGTGCTGGCGGTGCTTGTGGTAAATTGTCGTCGTCAATTAAAAACCCTAATGGAGGGGAATTAATATGCAATGAATATTCTGGAGCAGGAGGAGCTGAAACAAATGGTTCTAGTGGTTGGAGTGCTGGTAATGGGGGATCTGCTTATGGCGGCGGTGGTGGCGGTGGACGAACACAGAGAGCTGGTGGGGGAACTGGCCGTGGCGATAAAGGCGGTGGAACAGGCCATCAAGGTTTTGTTCGTGTATGGTATTATCGGGCTGTCAACATCACTTTCGATGCGAACATGCCGCAGCGGGATGTGAACATGAACGCTGCCATCCCGGCCAACACGACAATTACTTACGGTTCAGCCTTTGGCAATAAGCTGGACTGGCAGAATGATTCCTACAGAACAAGTTACCGTAGAGGCTATACCTTTGGCGGCTGGTACTTAAACGCAGAGTGCACAGGCACAGAAATCAAGAGTACTTCAACCAGTAACTTCACCACCGATCAGACCTTGTACGCAAAGTGGACACCGGTGAGCATGACCGTGCAATACCATAGAAACGGCGGCCAATGGGCCTCTGGTCATACCCCGACTCCATCCAACGCTACCTATACCGTGTCCTACGGTTCTACATATAGAGAGCAGATGACCGGATTTGACTGGACCTTGCCGGTACGTTCCGGCCATGTCTTTATGGGCTGGAATACGAAACAAGATGGTACAGGCCTGTTTTTCGGACCGGATGCTCATGTGGGCCTGACCACAGATCATCACCTTTATGCCTATTGGGTGGAGGAGGAAAACCTGCCCCCTGCCATTACAACTTGCTTTGAGGGTACCTCCCAGTTGTGCGCCCCTTCAAACTATTCAGGTTACACATGGTCTCCTGCTGTGGGCTTGAGCAGCACAACAGGCAAGTGCGTTACGCTTACATCAGCCAATATGTCTTCAAATAATGTGACCTATACTTGCACATACGCAAAAGGCAATGTGGCCAACTTCGATTTTTCGCAGGGCAATGCGGGCTTCTCGTCCGATTATGAGATTGTGACTGACGAAGCCGATAGAAACAATGAGTTGCAGCCGGAGCGTGCTGTCAGTGTAACAGACTGCTGGCATCATGTCCATGGCTCTTTGGACCCGGATTGCTCATTGACAAGTTACGAAGATGGCGCAGCCGGCAAATTCCTTGCGGTCAATGGTGGTGCAGTGGCCAATGCGGTGGTTTATGAGCAGACCATAGCGGTAACTCGTAATACAAATTACAGGTTGTCGGCTATGTATGCCAACGCGGCAGGAACGGGTGATATTACTTCTGCTACCGCCCGTTTGATGTTCTTCGTGAATGGTGTGCGAGCTTCCGCTGCAACGGATACGGCATTTGCTAATGAACATGCATGGAAAGAGATGTATACCACGTGGAACAGTGGTTCCAATGACTTTGCCACTATCCAGATCCGTGACTTCGCCACAGCGACTCAAGGCAATGACTTTGCCCTGGACCACATCTTATTTGAAGCTACAACAGGAACGCAGAGCGGTACATATACAGTAACGGTTACCCGTCGCCAGCAACTGAACCCAGGTGCCATTACCCCAGAGACAGAGACCATTACCCGTGGGCAGACATTTTCCAAGACCGTAACACCGTCCACCCCCACAGGTGGCGATGGCCAATACAAGTACCAATGGTATGTGAACGGCACTGCCATCAGCGGTGCCACGGGTGCCAGTCTTGCCATCCCGACGGATCCGTACACCAATGTGCCCGGAACATACGAGTTCAAGCGTTTCGTCTATGACGAGAGCGACTGCGGTCAGGTCTATTCCACTGGAAGTTACACTCTTACAGTGTTGAACAATCTGGCTCTCACGCTCGATTGTCCCACCGCATCAACAGGCAATTGCTACAGTTTCCCGGATGCAACCTTTGAAGGCTATGCCACCCATGTTACGGTCTCCTTCAGCGATATCCCGGCGGCTGGAAGCAGCCTGAACCTGCCGTCCTATGTTACAACAGCGAACGGGTTTGAGAGAGTGGACATCACCCCCTATTCCAAGAAGATTGTTTTGCCGGAAGGTTATACCTCTGCTCAGATCCAGCAACTTATCCGCGACATCACTTTCTGCATTCCTGCGGGCACGCATAGCAGCGTCCGTATCGGTGCCGACATGGCCGCCTCCGAGAGTGACATCTACTACTTCTCAGGTAACGACCATTATTATAAATATGTACCTTATACCACTGCAGACGTAGGTCATGAAACCTGGGTCTCCAGCTATGAGAAAGCCAAGAACAGCACCCTTTATGGACGTAAGGGCTATCTGGCCACCCCGACTACTTACGAAGAGGACATCTTCCTCACTAAAGTATCCCAGTCGGTAGCTTGGCTTGGCGCCACAAGATTGCTTAACACAGGCGTGGATCCCAACAACGACCAGTATTACCTGGGCTTCAATATCAGTGAAACTGCACAAACGGTTGCTGGTGGAAACCAGACGTGGTATTGGGCATGCGGTCCTGAAAAAGGACAGATGCTTGTGGATAGAGCTACGGCTTGCCAAAGTTTCCACGATCATAGCTCGACCTCATTGGATAATTTGTACGACTATTTCTATAATAATCTTCACATATACTCTAATTGGAACGGTCATGGTCAAGGAGAACCTAACGGAGGAAATAACTTCACAGGTGATCCCTCTATTGAATGTCAATATGATAACACTCATGTAGAGTCCTGTTTGACCATTCTCCAAGTGGGTGGTGATGCTTCCAATGACTATTATACAGGTCGTGGCCATCTGCGCAAAGCAGATACTACCCACTTCTCATGGAATGATATTGGGTATGATAAAATCGGTTCCAGCTCCAGCTATACCGCCCGCGGCTATATCATTGAGTACGGCGACCAGACCTTCAGCAACAGCACGGATGACGTGTTCGACGCCAACGAGATGGTGCAGGCCGTGGGTAATATCGGCACCTTCGAGCTGACGGCCGAGACACCGATATGCAGTGGCAGCACCTCTACGCTCACGGCTACCCCGACGTTCCCGCCCTACAAATGGTATGAGGGCTCCACTGCTACCGGCACGCCTGTACAGAGCGGCAGCAGCAATACTTATACCACCGCTGCACTGACAGCTGACGCTACCTACACCGTGGTGGCCAACGACGACCAGTGTGCTCAAACCAAAACGGTGACGGTTGTCGTTACCCCGAACCTCACCGCCCCGACGACCATCACCTACGACACGAACATCTGCAATGGTGACGATGTGACCTTCACCGCCACCGGCGGCACCGGCTCCGATGACGAGATTTTCTGGTCCGAGACAGGCTGCCCCGAAGCTGCGTTCTTTGAGGACTTTAAGACCATAAAGAGTGGTTATACACCTAAAAACACAACTCTCTATGTCAACGATCAAGGTAATCTGGTGGTTACTGCTACGGGTTCCGATCCGTGGATTAACATGTATAGTCTTGGCAGCTTTGACCCCAGTGCATACAGATACTATCAGATGCGTTACAAGGTCCTTTCTGGCACGGCTGGTTCTGCCGAATTTTTCTTTGCCAATGGAGTCAACAATTCTGCCACGACGTATTATTCTATTCCAGTGTCACTTAATAGTGATGGAGAATGGCATATAGCTACATTCAATACGGCTAATGCAGCACAAAGTGGTTCTTGGCTCTCTGGTGGAAACATCACTGGTTGGCGTTTCGACTACAGCAGTTCATCGGATGTCACCATGGAGATTGACTACATCGCTCTCACCAACGCCCCACATGTGGGCAGCACCTACACCATGACGGGCCCCGCCGCTGGTACGCACACGGTTTATGCCGATCGTCTATCGGGATGCCACACCGGCACCTGCTATTCGAAGAACTACACCATCCCCGAGCCGCTCACCATCACCCAAGTTGACACTACAGTCAATGCCAAGTGTAAAGACGATGAAAACGGCGAGTTCAAGTTCACCGTCTCCGGCGGCACACCGAACTACACCGTCTCCGTGAAGAAGGGCACTGTCGATGTGCCTGCCGCAAACATTTCCAACAGCGGCAACACCTACACGGTGAGCAATCTTTCCGTCGGCACCTATACCGTGTCCGTTACTGACGCGCACTACTGCACGGCCACCGGCACCACGAGTTATGAGGTGACCGAACCTGCAGAGACGCTTACCGCCACCGCCGCCCTCGTCAATCCGGATTCCTGCCAGGGCAACAAGGGCAAGGCTACGGTGACCCCTGCCGGCGGTAACGGCAGCTATGAGTTCCGCTGGAGCGACGAACAGACCAGCCAGACGGCTACCGGCCTCAGCTCCGTTACCAACAGCGGTGCTTACACCGTCACCGTGACCGATGCCAAGGGCTGTACGGCAAATGCCTCCGTGACCGTCACCCTATACAACCCGTTGGCCATGAACGATATTACCGGCCCGACCATCTGTACCGGCAACGAGTTTGTGATCACCCCTGCCAACGTCACTAACGGTGTCATACCCGATGGAACCACCTACTCTTGGCCGGCACCCGAGAATGTGCCCGACTGTGTTACGGGCTCTGGTCTCAATGCCATGGTC
>JAIKYR010000046.1 GCA_024682995.1 Bacteroidales bacterium
TGAATGCCTTTGGCTCGGTATTTCTGTGGCAGCCGGAAAGAACAAGAAGGCAAAACAAACCTGCAAACAACGGTTTTATAGTTTTTTGTTTTGTCATATTTTTCTATTAATTGTCGGTGTTATAGTTTCTTGCTCCGAAGATGGCGCTGCCGATGCGGATGAGGGTGCTGCCCTCCTCGATGGCGATAGGATAGTCGTCGGTCATGCCCATGGAAATTTCCTTGAAATCGTCATTGTTTTGGAAGAAATCGGCTTTCAGTGTGTTGAAAATCTGGCGCAGATGTTGGAACTCGCGTCGCACCTGGCCCATATCCTCCGTAAAGGTGGCCATGCCCATCACGCCGCAGATTTTCACATTTTTTAGGGTGGGGAACACGTCGCCACGGAGCATGGCTTCGCACTCCTCGAACGAGAATCCGAATTTGGTCTCCTCTTCGGCAATGTGGAACTGTAGCAGGCAGGGAATCACGCGCTCGTTCTTGCGGGCGTGTTTGTCCACTTCCACCAAAAGAGCCTCACTGTCAATGCTGTGAATCATCGTCACATACGGGGCGATGTATTTGATCTTGTTGGTCTGCAAATGCCCGATGAAATGCCATTCGATATCTTTGGGCAGAATTTCGTGTTTGGCTTTCATCTCCTGCGCCTTGTTTTCGCCGAAGGCCCGTTGTCCTTCGTTGTAAAGGGTTTGGATGTCTTCCGCCGGTTTGAATTTGGAAACCGCTATCAGCTGCACGGAGTCTGGCAGCCCGTTTCTGATTTCGAAGTATTTTTCTATATCCATAGTGTAAAAACAGTTGTGTCAAACGCGTTGAAAAAACGATAAATCTTCGGTTGGCAAAGATAACACATTTCCACAAAAAATCCTATCTTTGCCGCCGATTTCCGGTGAGCGGTCTCCCGCAAGGGAGCCGTGAGAGGGAAACAGGTGGAAGTCCTGTACAGTACCCGCTGCTGTAAGCCCTTTTCCGCCTCGGACATCCTGCAAAAACCACTGTTGGTACGCCCAATGGGAAGGTTGAGTCCGAGGGAGGGCAAGTCAGAAAACCTGCCGGAGGTCGCAAATAGTGCACAGCTTCGGGAGGTAGGCTTACACGAGAAACGCCCGCAACGGTTCTCTCCGTACTCTCTTTTCCCAAAGCAATGACACATTTTTTATTGTTTAACTTTTAAATTCAAAAAAGTATGAAAAAATTTATGTGTTTATTGCTTGTATTCGCAGCATTCGGTCTTTCCGCTCAAAACGAGCAGGTGCGGCATTACATGCAGACAAATGAACTCGTGCGCGGTACGCGCACCGCTTCCGCCAACGATGTCCGCTTCTGGGTGGGCACTGGCACCCACGAGGTGTTGGCTTCTGTCTTCTTCTGCGCCGCCGACACCGGTTCCGCCGCCGTCGGTATCGTCTATGGCTATCGTCATAACGGCACTGCCACCATCAATGACATGCTCACTGCCATCGCCGCGGCAGACCCCAATTTCACGTATGATTTACCTGCCGGATCTTCTTTTATTAATAGTATTGGGTATAATAATGGCACCTACAACCATCAGATCACGGGTGGCAACATGATGTACACGTTTTACAACAACAATAGTCCCTCCTATCCGAGTGGTGCTTTAGATGCCCTTGGTGATAACGATTGTTTTGAGATAACACAATGGAACCCAGACACATGGGATGTGTGTGGACCCAACGACAGCCTTTACTACCCGTTTGACCCGAACATCACGGATGCCACCATCAATGAGCTTGACGTACAATACTGGGTGGGCAATGGCGAGAACGCTGCCATTGTGGCTGTGAACTGGTGCAACCCCTCCACCACCAAGGCTTGGGGTGTGATGTATGACGGCGACAGCGCATTGGTGGCCGACCTGCTGCAAACCATCGCCATCTACGACTCGCGCTTCAGCTATACCGGCGGCGGTGGCATGATTTACGACATCCAATTTAATGATGGTACCGAACATCTGAGCCTGCAGGGCAACTGGTGGATGTACAATCTCAACGGCTATATGGCTTGGCTGGGCTATGATCAGCAGAAAGTGGCCAACGGCGATGTAATCAAATTCGGCGATGAGATGTGCGGCGTCACGGACGACTATTGGCAGACCTACTGGACGGATCCCGTGCTGCCGGTGGCTCTTCCGGCTTCTTCTACGGAACAATTTGACGGCGTTGTGGGCTCGGGAGGCTGCCAAGCCATCAAGTTCGACAACCCGGCCATTTTGGGCTGGGCCACTAACTGTACGGTGACACGCGGTCCCCTTGACATTGCCAGTCCCACCACGATGGCTTTCTACGGCAATGAAAGCGCCGGCGTTGGTCCCTCCAGCATGTCAACGGCGGATGTGGTGAGCTTGGGCGACCAGGGTGTGGCTGTCGTCACCTTCGACCAACCCATCTCCAATGGGGAAGGTTATGATTTCGCTGTGTTTGAAAATGCCCTGAACAGCACGTTCTTGGAGTTGGCTTTTGTGGAAGTGAGTTCCGATGGTGTGCATTTCTATCGCTTCCCGTCCGTGTCCAACACGCAGACAAACACACAGATTGCCAATGCCGGCAGCGTGGATGCCACCAACCTGAAAAACCTGGCCGGCAAATACATGGTTGGCTGGGGCACTCCGTTTGATTTGGCCGAACTGGCCGGTTACAGCAACCTGGATATCAACAATATCACTCATGTACGCATTGTGGATGTGGTGGGCACTATTGACCCGATGTACGCCAGCATCGACAAGAATGGACACATCATCAATGACCCCTATCCTACTAACTTTACGGATAACGGCACCGGCGGTTTCGATTTCAGCGGTGTGGCCGTCATGAACGGCTGGACCCCATCTTCTATTCATGAAATCCCGGACGATGCTTCTGTGATCGCTTACCCGAATCCGTGCCAAAACACATTATATGTCAATCAGGTGCCCATGGGCGAAACGGTGACATTGTGCAACGCTTTCGGCCAACTTGTTTGGTCGGGTGTGGCCGCTGACACACAGGTGCGCATCAACATGCAGGATCTTCCAGCCGGCATCTATATTCTGAAAGCCGGCAATCAGACTGGAAAGATAGTAAAGAGATAGTTTAATTGCATCTTTTTTATATTATTGGGAAAAATCTTTCAGGATTCCGTTCGAAAGGGCGGTTAATCTTGAAAGATTTTTATTTGGGATGAAATAAAAAAAAGCCGGAGCATTCTCCGACTTTTCCAGTGACCCCGGCGGGATTCAAACCCACGACTTTCAGAACCGGAATCTGACGTTCTATTCAGCTGAACTACGGGGCCGTTTTGCGGGCGCAAAAGTACAAAAAAAACGTTTTAGAATGTATATCGTACGCCAAAATTCAGGCCCCAATCGAAAATATGGTCGGAAAAGTAGCGGGCGAACACACAGCGGTATCCCGGACGGATATCCAACTGCAAGGTCAGTGGGATGTTGAACTTGTATTCCAAGCCGAAGATGCCGTTAAGACCGGCCTTGCCATTATGTTTGCTTTCTATGTATGGGAGAGTGTTGTCCCAACCGGGAACCTGTCCTTCACGAGGAATCCACCAAAAAGTCTGCCAATTGTAGCCGATGCTTCCGCCACCGCCCACAAGTCCGTACAGACCACCGGCAAGACGACCCTCAAACATAAAGTTGGGCGCCAATTCAAACGACCACGTGTGAATTCCATAAATGTAGCAATATTTAGTACCCAAATCCAGCTGGATGGCGAAATGTTGGGTTGGAAACGTCTTGTAAGATACCGCCTGCGTGGTACCCAAAGTGGCACCGATGCTATGCTTGTATGGTGCTTGGGCGTTGGATTGGAGTGTTATTCCCAAGAAAAAAGCGAAAAGTAGAAATAATGTACGGATTCTTTTCATAATTATCATTCTTATTTATAACAAGTTATACGTTTGTTACATGTATTTAAAAACGGTGGCAAAGGTACAAAAAAGTGTAATTTGAGGAAAAATTATGGAACATAGGGCTTTAATAGAGGCTTTGTCATTTTTAACAACTAATTGTTAAATTTACCATCAAAGTAAATTTTTTTTAAAAATAATTTATCATATCAAATTTTTTTGTATTTTTGCGGCGAATTTAAAAACCAAAAATTATGTCAGGAGTTAACAAAGTTATTTTGATTGGTCGGTTAGGGAAGGATCCCGACATGAGGACCTTTGAAACAGGGTCGAAGAGAGCATCCTTCACGATGGCGACATCGGAGATTTACAAGGATAAAAACGGAAACCGTATCGAGAATACGGAGTGGCACAACATCGTCTGCTGGCGCAATCTGGCGGAGAAGGCCGAGCAGTATCTGACGAAGGGCAAGCTGATTTACCTGGAGGGCAAGTTGCGCACGCGCAGCTGGGACGAAAACGGTTCGAAACGCTACATCACGGAAATAGAGGCCAGCACTTTCACCATGCTGGGTTCCAAGAACGAAGGGGAGAGCACCCCGGTGGTCACCCAGGTGGCCAATGCGCAGGCCACAGCCCCGCAACCACCCGCACCCGAACCCACTTACGAGCCGCTACCGCAGGATACCGACGATCTTCCATTTTAAAAACAAAAGGGTGTGTGTCAGCACACCTTTTTTGTTGAATAATTCCGTATCTTTGCCGCTCTAAATTAAAACTCCTTTTTATGTCAGAATGTAATCACGACTGCTCCCATTGCAGTCAACAGAATTGCGAGAAAAAAGACTTGCGCGAGAATCCGCATCCGAAAAGCCATATTAAGAAAGTCATCGGCATCGTCAGCGGGAAAGGCGGCGTGGGCAAAAGCTCCGTCACCTCCCTGTTGGCCGTCCACCTCCGCCGCAAGGGTTACCGCGTGGGCATCTTGGACGCCGACATCACTGGGCCTTCCATCCCCAAAATGTTCAACCTGCACACGGTGATCACGGGCAATGAGGACGGCGCCCTGCCAGTGGAAAGCGAAACCGGCATTCAGGTCATCTCTTCCAACCTGCTCACCCACGACGAGAAAACGCCCGTCATCTGGCGCGGACCGATGATCGCCGGCATAGTAAAACAGTTCTGGACCGATGTGATCTGGGACAATATCGACTACCTCTTTGTGGACATGCCTCCCGGCACCGGCGACGTGCCGCTGACCGTGTTCCAGAGCATGGCCGTGGACGGTATCATCATGGTGACCTCCCCGCAGGACCTGGTCTCGCTGATTGTCAGTAAGGCGGTGAATATGGCCGGCATGATGAACATCCCGGTGTTAGGCTTAGTGGAGAACTACAGCTATGCGACCTGCCCTCACTGCGGCGAGAAGATCAACGTGTTTGGCGAAAGTCATGCCGCCGAGGTGGCCGAGGAGTTCAACATCAAGCTGTTGGCCCAAATGCCCATCGATTCGGAAATCGCCCATCTGGCCGACCAAGGACAGATCGAAAAAGCGGAAGTCTCTTATCTTGACGATGTTTTAGATATGCTGGAAAGTCTTGAAGCATAATAAAATCCCGTATCATGAAACAGTACCAGGACCTTCTCCGCAAGATTTTAGAACAAGGCTCGTACAAGTCCGACCGCACAGGCACGGGCACATACAGCATATTCGGGTACCAGATGCGCTTCGACCTGTCGGAGGGCTTTCCCCTGCTGACGACCAAGAAGTTGCACTTGCGTTCCATCATCTATGAACTGCTCTGGTTTCTGCAGGGCGACACCAATATCCGCTATCTGAAGGACAACGGCGTGTCGATTTGGGACGAGTGGGCAGACGAGAATGGCGATTTAGGTCCGGTTTACGGCAAGCAATGGCGCTCGTGGGCTACGCCCGACGGCGGTCATGTGGACCAAATCACGCAACTGATCCAGCAAATCAAGACCAATCCTGACTCGCGGCGACTGATGGTGTGCGCGTGGAATGTGGGGGAGATTGACAAGATGGCACTGCCGCCGTGTCATGTACTGTTCCAGTTTTACGTCAACAACGGGGAAATCTCGTGCCAGCTGTACCAGCGTAGTGCCGACGTTTTCTTAGGTGTTCCGTTCAACATCGCCTCCTATACACTGCTGCTCATGATGGTGGCCCAGGTGTGCGGTCTGAAACCCAAGGAGTTCATCCACACGCTTGGCGACGCCCACATCTATTCCAACCACGTGGAGCAGGCCAAGTTGCAGCTCACCCGCGAGCCGCGGCCGCTGCCCGTCATGCGCATCAACCCCGACGTGAAGGACATCTTCGATTTCCATTACGAGGATTTCCAACTGGAAGGCTACGACCCGCACCCGCACATCAAGGCGGAGGTGGCGGTCTGACAAAAAGAGAACATAACAAAGAAATTTATCATCATTATAAAATCAAAATTAAAATCATTATGAAATCTATTGACCAATACAATTTCAGCAACCAGAAAGTGCTTATCCGCGTGGACTATAACGTTCCATTGGATGATAATTTCAACGTGACCGACGTCACCCGCATCGTCCGCACCAAGGAGACGGTGGGGAAAATCCTCAACGATGGCGGCACCGTCATTCTGATGTCGCACCTGGGCCGTCCCAAGGGCGAGGCCAACGACAAATACTCCCTGCGTCACATCGTGCCGACGGTTTCTGAAATTCTCGGTCGGGAGGTTGTTTTCGCCGGCGACGTGATGGACGAGGCTTGCGCCTCCACCATTGCCGGACTGAAGCCCGGCTCCATCGCCATGTTGGAAAACCTCCGCTTCCACGCCGAAGAGGAGAAAGGTGATCCGGATTTTGCCAAGGCCATCGCGCGCTTGGGCGACGTGTATGTGAACGATGCCTTTGGCACCGCCCATCGCGAGCACGCCTCCACCGCCACCATCGCCCGTTGTTTCCCGGGCAAGGCTTTTGCCGGCTATCTGCTTTATAATGAGGTGATGAGCCTCGAAACCGTGCTCAACGGCGGCGAAAAACCCTTTACCGCTATCATCGGCGGCTCCAAGGTTTCCACCAAGATCAACATTATCACCAACCTGCTGCCCAAGGTTGACAACCTCATCGTGGGCGGCGGCCTGAGTTACACCTTCCTCGCCGCCATGGGCTACACCATCGGCAAGTCGTTGTTCGAGCCCGACATGCTGCCCGTGGCCAAGGAGATTCTGGAACAGGTAAAAAAATCCGGCAAGAACTTCTACTGCCGTCTGGATACCATCTGCGGCGACAAGTTCGGCGATGACGCCAACGTTTTAGTGACGGAAGACAACAATATTCCCGACAATTGGGAAGGTTTGGACATCGGCCCGAAGACCCAGCGCAGCTTTGCCGAGGTACTGAAAAATTCCAAGACCATCCTGTGGAACGGTCCGGTGGGCGTGTTCGAGTTAGAGAAGTTCAGCAAGGGTACGAAGGCGGTGGCCATCAGTGTGGCGGCGTCCACGCTGGCGGGTGCTTACTCTGTCATTGGCGGCGGCGATTCCATCGCGGCCATCAACAAATACGACCTGGGCGATTTCGTGTCCTACATCAGCACCGGCGGCGGCGCCATGCTCGAATACCTTGAGGGCAAGGAACTTCCTGGCGTGAAAGCGTTGAACGAAAATTAGCAGTTGTCCGCCAGATTCGATCATTTCCACATTTTTAGAACATTAAAAAAGAAGAAGAAGATTCATGATCAATCCCAATTACTATTGCGTCATTATGGCTGGTGGTGTCGGTGCACGCTTCTGGCCCATGAGCAACAGCTCCACCCCCAAACAGTTCATTGATATTTTAGGAGAAGGCAAAACACTGATTCAGAAAACATTCAGTCGGTTTACCCAAATTTGTCCCAAAGAAAACATCTATATTGTCACCAGCAAAGCCTATAAGGACATCACCCTGCAGCAGCTTCCGGAGATTTCGGAGGAGCAGGTGATTTTGGAACCCTATCGACGCAACACCGCCCCCTGCATTGCGTATGCCAACTACAAGATCCGCACCCACAACCCTAATGCTACCATTGTGGTGGCCCCGTCGGACCATGTGATCCTGAAGGAGGATGTCTTCACCCGTGTCATCGAACAGGGCTTGGAGGCTGCCTCCCACAACGACTGGCTGCTCACCATCGGCATCCGTCCATCGTCGCCCAACACGGGCTACGGCTACATCCAATACGACGAGGACCGTAGCTACGACAAAAACGCCACCATCTATGCGGTGAAGACTTTCACGGAAAAACCTGAGCTGGAAATGGCAAAGAGCTTCCTGCAGAGCGGCGATTTCCTGTGGAACGCCGGCATCTTCATGTGGTCGCTGCCCACCATCCAAAAGGCTTTTGAAGATTTCCTTCCCGATGTGGACGAACTTTTCAAACAGGGCGACGGATTGTACGGCACTGACAAGGAAGAGGGCTTCATTGACCAGATATACCAAATTTGCCGAAGCATCTCCATTGACTATGGTGTAATGGAACATGCTAAAAACGTGAAAGTTATCGCTGCCGATTTCGGATGGTCCGATTTGGGAACGTGGGGCTCGCTGTACGAACTCCGCGCCAAAGATGCCCATAAAAACAGCATTATTGGCAACCATGTGAAAACCTACGACACGGAAAAATGCATCATCCATGTGCCGAAAAACAAGGTGGTGGTGGTTCAAGGTTTGGAAGATTACATCGTGGTGGAAAACAATGATGTTCTCCTGATCTGCAAAAAATCCGAAGAACAACAGATTCGTCAATATGTGACGGATGTGCAAGTGGATTTTGGCAACAAATTTGTTTAATCAAATCATTGAACAATTCTAATAGTCATATTTTACAGAAAATCGGGCTGATAATTATCAGCCTGGTTTTCTGTTTGTCGATGCGCACGTGGGCACAGTCGGGGCACGACAGCACGCGGGCCACCCGCTTGGATGAGGTGAACATTGAGAGCGCTCAGACCACCCGCATCGCCACGGGTCCGGCCACAATGCAGACGATGACAGCCAAGCAGATAGCCCAAACCCCTTCGCTGCAACTATCCGATGCGTTGAAGTTCATGTCCGGAGTGGTGGTGCGCGACTACGGCGGCACCGGTGGCATGAAGACGGTGGCCGTGCGCGGCCTCGGCACCCAACACACGGGCGTGGCCTACGACGGCATCCCCCTCACCGACTGCCAGACCGGCCAAATCGACATCGGGAAACTCTCCCTCACAAACGTGTCGTCCATCTCCCTGACCACTGGCGTGCTGGAGAACATTTTCGTGCCGGCGAGCCTCTTTTCCCACAGCAGCCTGCTTTCCGTCCGCATTCTGAACAGCATCCCCAAACGCCCTTTGAGTGTGAAAACCTCTCTGACCATCGGCTCCTACGGGTTAGTCATGCCTCAGGTGTCGGGAATTTACCATTGGGAAAGTCCGAAAAAAAAACAACGGCACGTATTGCTGAACTTTTTGACAGGATTTACCCACTCCAAAGGAAATTATCCGTATCTACTTCATTATGGAGGAATTACAGACAGCACATCTTGGGAACGGCGACAAAATTCCGATGTTTTTGTGTGGAATACGGAAGCCAATCTGCTGCTTCAGCTGGACCGTACCCAGCAATTTTCAGTGAAATGGTATTATTACGATTCCGAACGGGGATTGCCCTCGGCTACCATCTATTACAATTTGGATGCCTCACAACGGCTTGGGAACCGGAATACCTTTGGGCAAATCCACTATCACAAATATTTTGGGAAAAAATGGGCATATCAGGCCAACGGAAAAGTTAATTACGACCACACGCACTATTATGACCCCGAATATCTGAATGCTGAAGGCTATCTGGATAACCATTACCGGCAGTATGAGGGTTTTCTTTCCCAAACGGTGCAATTCTCGCCTTTCACGGACACGTTGTTGCGCGATCATCTGACCAGTCTTCGGTTTGCATTATCCAATGATTTGATTTATAATGTGTTGGATGCAAATAATATTGATTATGAACATCCGGCAAGATTCACTACGCAAACATCATTTTCCGGCATCTTCCACTACGATCGGATTACCCTTAACGGCTTTCTGCTGCTGACCACTGTCAACAATCTGGTACAGGAGACGGAAGTGCAGCGATACATTCATCTTGCACCCGCCATCGGACTTTCCGTGAAATTGGCGAAGGATTTGAAGCTGCGGGCGTTTTATAAAAACATCTTTAGAATGCCAACCTTCAATGATTTGTATTACAGAGAAGTTGGTAATATTAACCTGCAACCGGAAAAGACGCATCAGATGGATATCGGGATAGTGTTGGACCAATTGTTGTTGGGTGCGGGCAAGGTGCAGCTTTCCACAGCGTTAGATGGCTATTTTAATGTTGTAAAAGACAAAATTGTAGCGTTCCCATCCCGCAATCTTTTTTCCTGGACGATGCTTAATTACGGTAAGGTGTATGTGTTTGGGGCAGAATGGAATCTGCGGATGCAGTACCGCATGGCCAAAGGATTTTATCTCCGGACCAACGGCAACATTACCTTTCAAAAAGCCATTGACCGCACAGACCCAACGAGCAAAACCTTCAATCATCAGATTCCCTACACGCCAGTGTGGTCGGGATCGGCGGGCATAGGTGTGCAAACTCCTTGGATTACAGTTACCTATTCTCTTGTTGCTAGTGGAAAACGCTATGCGTTGGGGCAGAACATTCCAGCCAACGAGGTGGCTGGCTATCGGGACCACAGCATCATCCTCAGCCACGATATTCCCATCAAAGCCTCCACATTAGGTCTCAAACTGGAATTGCTTAACCTGTCGAATAAAAATTACGAAGTCATTCGCAATTATCCCATGCAGGGTTTTGGCTTCCGTTTCATGGTGTATTACGAGTATTAAAAAGGAAACAACGGCACTAAACCAGCGTTACGGTTCCCACTTTTTTTAGGGCCTCTACTATCCGATCGGCCTCGCGGCGGCGGATGGAGAAACGTATCGTACAGTTCAAATCGCTCTGTTGCTGCAGAATCGTCACGTAGGGGTCTTTCATTAGCTGCATGACAGCATTCATCTGCAAATATTCGAAGGTGACATTATAAACCTCATCAATGGTCTTTTCGATGATGGTGGCGGCATCTAATGCTTCTTTGGCGGCAATCTTGTATGCGTTTTGCAACCCACTGACTCCCAATTTAATACCACCGAAATAACGTACTACTATTACCAATGTGTTGGTCAAATCCTTGGAGAGAAGCTGTCCGTGGATGGGTCGGCCTGCCGTACCCGAAGGCTCACCGTTGTCGTTCATGCGGTATGCGTCCTTGTTCGGACCGAGGATGTAGGCATAGCAATGGTGCCGCGCATCGTTGTGTTTCTTCTGGATCTCCGTGATGCGCTCCTTGACCTGCGCCTCCGTTTCCACGGGAAAAGCATAAGCCAAGAACTTACTGCGTTTCTCGCTGTAGCTGCCTACGGACGGAGCCGCAATCGTTTTATAGGTGTCTTCGAACATACAATATTTTATTATGGTCTATCAATTCCGTTTTGTACGGTGGCTCCGGCAACGACGGGGCGGGAAGACCTTGGCCCCAACATTGGTTGCCGACCAACACCCTCGCTTCGTCCCACAAATCCGTCTTTATAAACCTATCCAGAGTTTTCCGACCACCCTCCACGATAACGGATTGGATACGGCGGTCGTACAGCATTTGCAAACACGCTTCAACATTCTCCGGCACTGCCGTATAAGGCAACTCCGAGAAGATTTCCTCCCCCCGCTGCATCACGAAACGCTGCGGGCTTTTGCCTGGATAAAGCCTGTTGGTGAGCTGGGGTTTGTCGTTCTGCATAGTCCGATAGCCAACCAAGATGGCATCCTCCTCGCTCCGCCATTTATGGACAATCACCTTTAAGGCCTCATTGGTAATCCAATAATCGTGCACTTGCGCGGCATCAGAACGGTCTATATCCATGAATCCATCAGCGGTTTGCGCCCACTTGAGGATGACGTAGGGTCTTTTTTTCTGATGGAAAGTAAAAAAACGGCGGTTCAGCTCTCGACATTCCGCTTCGCATACGGGAAATGTCACGTCCACGCCGGCATCAATCAACTTTTGGAGGCCTGCGCCGTTGACCTTGTCGTGGCAATCGCGCACACCCACCACCACGCGGGGGATTCCATATTGAATGATAGCATCGGCGCAAGGTGGGGTTTTGCCCCAATGGGAACAGGGTTCCAAGCTCACATACAGGGTGGATTCCTTGAGCAGGGATTTATCATGCACGGAGGCAATGGCGTTCACCTCGGCATGGGGCTGTCCATATTGATGATGATAGCCCTCCCCGATGATCTGATGATTATGCACAATTACTGCGCCCACCATCGGGTTAGGCTGCACGCTGCCCAAGCCCAATGAGGCCAGCTGCAAGCATCGCCGCATATAGAGTTCGTCTTCCGTCACGCAATAGAAATTATCGCTGTTTCAAAAAGTAGGAAAGAGGCTGCATTTGCCGGTCAAAGTGAAAATACTGGCATTGTAGCAGGTTCTTTGTCTGCCCGTTAAGCACAGCATAGAACTTGTCACGGTTGTACGGCACATTCACCTCCTGGTTTTCCCGACCCACGATGGCATCCAAATACATTGCGTCAGCAGTGAGTTTCCGATACATGTCAAGGCGGGTTTCCTTATCGTTCACATCTATCAGGATAATGGTTCTGAACTGGTTATATTGGATAATGCTGTCGCGTTCCGCGTCCGACATATAATCGACAAATGTTTCATAGTTCTTGTCCCGAAATTCAGAGAGCATATCCAGCAGTTTCACCGTATCATATTCGGCAATCAACTGATGTTGGTAATTATACAGCGTGAAAAAGCGGGGGCCGGATTTTTCCACGGTGAAAGATTCTTCCGGATGGTCGTAGTCGCGCACGGTCAGCGTTTTGATGCGGGTGATTTTGGTGTCAAACAGGTCGCAGTTGTACCACTCCGTGGGCTTGAACGAAAAGGTGGGGGTGAGAAAGCCCCGGAAGCCTGGAATATGCACAATGCAAGGTTCGTCAAAGCCCTCCAGAATAGCGAAGTTGGCCATGTTGTCCATCGTGGCGGGACCCATGTAATAGGTTTTCACCAGCCGTTCTTTGGTGAAAAAACAGATTCCGAAGAGTTTGAACTTGGGGGCTTTCTGATAAATCTCTACCTTCACAGCGTTCACCGACATCATTTTATTGATATTGGATTGGGCACTTTTGGCCACCACCTGTTGTAATGTGATGTTGTGGATAGTGGAGAGGAGCTCCTTGATTTTGGAGGGTTGGGCAACGATGGAATCCTGCACAAACCAAACGTTGTCCTTGCGGGTAAGCAAAACCGTTTCCCCGTTCATGTCGGCGATGAAGACCTTTGTAATGTTGGCCGTGTCCTTCACCGCGAAGAAGTCGGATTTGATATTTTGACCGGAGCCATGCAGCACTCCTGTTTTAAACAATATTATAATCAAACAGATAACAGCCAGAACGGCCACCGTTATCAAATATATGCGATTCTTTTTCATTCGTTAGAAATTTGGCTGCAAAAATAGTGTTTTTAGTCCAAAGAGATACTATTTCAACAACATGCTATCGTTAACATTATTTCCTAGCATCTATTCTCTCACATACAACGTTTCGCGCAACATACGGAAATTTTCCGGTTGAACTTCATCGTGGATAAACTCGCGGGAGGAGTTTTCTTTCCCATTCTCATCGTATGTGTATTCCGCCCAGCCCTGCAGCTCGCCGTCTTTGTCGTGCAACGAGTTTTTCACCACCTGCGCGCCATCATACTCCATTACAATCTTGCGATAGTGGTCCAGATCCTCCTCTTCGGTTTCCACCAGGCGATTCTGTTCGTCAAAAGTGCGGTAGGTTTTGGCAATCAAGGCATTGCCATAGTCGTAAACCAAGTCTTTGATTCGGTTTCCATTGGTGTCGTAAGTGAATTCGTAGGTGCGGCGGTCTTTGTTTTGCACTTCATCGCGCACGTGCCTGATGACGCGCCCTTGCTCGTCGTATGCGTAGGTGTTCACGTACATGACCTTGCCATAGTCGTCGTTTTCCGTCTCCTTCACCAGCCGTCCATCGGCATATTCCATCGCTTTCTCCACGTAATCAAGCTCGCCGTCGTCATACATTTCCTGGCGGATAAGGTTCCCGTCAGAATCGTAAACGAACTTGGTAACGTATTCAAAGTCGCTCTCTCCGAAGAAGTTACTCTGCTGCGCGAGCATGTCGCCCTCGTAGGTGTTGACAGTCTTTTGGAGAAGGACATTGTCTTGGTCGAATTGCTCGCTTTGCACCAGCCGATGCTGTTCGTCATATTGGTTGACAGTCAGGGTATTGATGTTCCCATCCGTGTCGAACCGCTCCTCGCGGGTGATCTGTCCGGCCTCGTTGTACTCGGCTTTCACTTCCACAAATTCCAGCGGTTCAATGTCATGCTCGTCATAACCGACCCGTTGGTATTCTTTTTTGATGATGGTTAATTTTTTCATACGGCTGATATTTTAAAGGACAAAATAATGCAATTGTATGTTGTTTTTTATTTGTTCACCTCTTTATATTTGATGTGCAACAAATCCTGTTCCATGGCTGTTTTGTCGATGATTTTCTTGAGCATCACGTCCAGTTCGCCGCCCTCGGTGTAGTTGGTGGGGGCTATGTAGTCGGCGCGGTTCTGGCGTATGAGGTCGAGACAGATGTCTTTGGACGATTTTGGCCTGTGCGGGGTGGCCACGGAATGGGGGTTATAGACGGCAATGGTGGTGCCGCCGTAGAGGTTCACCATTTTCATGGCGGGCACATCGGTTTCCCCGTCGCCGATGTAGATGAAATTGGAGAAGGGCACGGCACGTTCGTCTTCTGGCATCGATTTGTTAATCAACGTGTTATCGTATGAGTTGTAGATGCCTTTGTTGATACGGAACAGATATTGGGTTTTGTTGGTGTAGTTGACTACAAGAGCGGGCCAGCAGGCCACACCATCTTCATCGTATTCGAAACCGGAGGCGTAAATGGTTTTGAAGTATTTAGCGATGGCCGTGCCTTTCACGAATTCGCGCAGACCGGAGGAGATGATGAAATGCTCCAAATGCATGTTTTTGGAGGCGGCATACGCGTTGATACGCTCGAAGTAGCTCTCCACACCCTCGAAAAAGGTGATTTTCTCGCCATATTTCATGAAAGCCTCCTCGCGGATGGGTATGTTTTTCTCTTTGGCCTTAATGAGCATCAGGTGCATGTAGGCGAGCACCTCGTCCATGTCGTGCTTCTTGGCCAGCTCGTTGGCCTCCTGCCAGAACTCGCCCTTGTCCATGTTGAGGTCGGGTATGAAGTTGTACTCCTGCATGTTGCCTGGAGCCAGCGTACCGTCAAAGTCGTACGCGATGGCCATATTGCGGTTTTCTTTAATCATTTTATTATCAAAGAGTTATAATAATTAAATCATTTAAGTCCGTGATTGCAAAGATATTAAAAATTGGTTTTCAAGGCTTCCATAAAAGCCTTATTTCCGCAGATGGCGGGGATCACGAGGATAATTTCCGCACAAATCCGCGAAATCCATGGAAACTTCACTTCCGCGCAGATCCGTGAGATCCGTAGAGATTATTCCGCCAGCCACGCCTCCAATTCGGCGATGCGTGCGCGGTACTTTGCGATCTGGCCTTCGATGAAGTCGTCGCTGAATTTGCGGTCGCAGAAGCCGTTGCCCCGCGCCACGTACTCATCGTCCTCCAACGAACCATAGAGGTCCAGATAATTGTCCAAATATTCTTGGTTTTCGCGTAGCAGGCGCTTCAAATCCTCCGCATCGGCTTCAATTGTCTCGCCGGTGGAATAGCGGTATTGTTTCTTTTGGGGCATAATTATTTCTTGTATTACAATTGATTTCTTTTGTTATCTTACTCATAATTATATTTCCGTTACTTCTCCAATCGGAATACAACCGGCACCTGGTAATAGCAGCGGACTGGATCGCCTTGAATTTTTGCGGGATTCCACTTCGGCATGGATTTGATGATCCGGACAGCCTCTTCGTCGCATTCAGGGAAAAGCGGAACTTTCACGTTTACATGGCTGACACTGCCGTCTTTCTCCACGATAAACTCCACCAACACAGTGCCTTTTATACCGTTTTCAAATGCTGCTGGGTATCGTTGTACTTTGTTAATGTATGATGTCAATGCTTTGGGACCACCAGGAAACGAAGGCATCTCTTCCGTGAACATATAGATATCTTCCGTGGAATCAATCAAAGTATTGGGTAAATCAAGCAGGTCATCTTCGACATGGATCGAACATTCAAGGGTGTCGAGTTTTATCTCCATCTCCGACACTTGTTTCTTGAAGTCATATCGTTGAAGATGGGGATCATGAATCCGCAGTATGATCTCGCCGCCTAACAAATCAGCATAGTCAACCGTGTCGTAATCCAAATTTGTGACATCACACCATCTACGAATATCAATCAAATCGAAGCGGTTGATATACTCCAGAGGGGCATACAAACCATGATGTATTTTCCCGGTTTCTTCATGATAATCGCTTGACACATAGAGTCCTTCTATCGACGATGAAGGTTGAAGCACGGTCTGCACAATACCGTTACGGCTCTCCACATCGTAATAATAGCCGATTCCATTTTGCATTGTTTCGCGAAAATAATTATGATACGGCAATATCGCCAAATCCTGACTGTATGCCATCATCATGCTATCGTTGAATTCCTTCACGTAAGGATTGTCGGCGGAAAAATAGTACTGTCCGCGATATTTCACAATCGGGAACCACAACGTGGGGAGACCTTCAATATCGTGATGAACCACATTGGGATAGATTTTGAGATACTCCGGCAGGTAAAAAGAATCTATAGAACCGTCCTTTTCATAGAAATGTTTGGAAGCAATCTGCATGGTGTGTTCCAGATGGTCTTTTTCCTTTCGTGAAGTGGTGTAATAATTTGTCACACAAGTGTCAACGCGACTGCATGTGTCGCGTTGGCTGAGACATATCAACCTCCAGATAAAATTGGTGTCGTGCTCTGTGAAAGGTTCCTTGATTTCGTAGCAACGGTAATTGGGTCCTTCATCAAAATACAAGGTCGCGGCCACTTTTTCCCCGTTGATTGTTGTGTAAATAACTGTATCCGCCACACTTCCGCTGACCCCGCACACAATTTGCGCGAAGCCGACGTGACACGCGAAAAGCAGGAACAACAACGGGAGTTTTTTCATCATAATTTTTCTTGGCAAAGATACTTTTTTTGTGTTATGTTGTATGTATTGGAGAAAAAATGCCGTGAAACTTATATGCAAAATCCAAATCCGACAATGACGGAAGCATTTTTTTACAAAAAAAGGCGAGCCGCAAAAGCTCGCCTCAAATGTCTAATTCAGCCAAAAACTATTTCACCAGCTCCTTGAAGGTGTCGCTGTGGCGGTAACGTTTGAATTCGGCATCACGTTTGGCCTTTTTCTTGAGGGTGGGATCCTGCTGGAAGGCGTTGCGGAGATTGTCGTAAATGCCGCTCTCATCTTTCAGACGGGCTGCCAGTACGGCTTTCAAATAATAGGTTTTAGCGTCGATGTGCTTCATGCAGTCCAAAGTCTTCTGCGCAGCAGGATAGTCCTTGTTCAGAATCTGTACCAAAGCCGTATTATAGTCACAGCCGTGGTTGTTCAGCAGCTGGGTAGCCTTGAAATAATCGCCATCCACGATGCTGTACATACCCTTGGCATAACTCTGGTCAACCGGATAAACAGTGGCATTTTCGGAAGCCTCGAATTTGGTTCGGGCATCGGCCATATTGCCTTTCAGAAATTCAGCCAGAGCCAAATTATTGAGGATGATACCATTATTAGGAGAAATAGCATCGGCTTTTGTCAGGTAGTTGATGGCGTCGTCCAGTTTGTCGGCATTGCCAGTCTGATAATAATCGTTCAGATACATAGCACCAAGGTTATTGTAAGCTCTCCAGTCGTTCTGCGTCTTGTCGTTCCGGATAAGGTCTTTGTAGATGACTTCCTTATCTTCATTGTTGTTGGCCACGGAGGCAGCATACAAGCGTTCGTTGATGGAGAAGTCGGCGGGATGGGCTTTCACCAAGGCCACGAGTTCGGCGTCGGTGTAGGATTCATGTTTTTTGCAGATGACCTGCATATCGGCACGGCGCAGCGGAGGAAGAATCACATCGGCGATTTCCGGATAGATGTCCGTCATTTCGCGGATCTTCTGTTCGCGCATATCGTTATTGGGCTGCGATTTGACCACATTCAGAATTTGATTTTTCTGGCCCATGTTCGATTTGGCGATGGCCGCCTCAAAGCCGTCCCAGTCTTCACCTTTGGCGTTGTTGACGTAGGTGAACGTCGGACGCTGGAGGTCTTTCATCTTGATTTTGTTGCGCTTGGCATAATCCTTCAAGTATTTGTCATATTGCTCCTCGAACCATTTTTTACCTTGTTGGAAACGACGTTCGGACAGGCCTTGATTGTTGCTTTCCTCGCCTTCGGGGGAAGCCCAGCCGGAGATGACTACCTTATCGATGATGAGGTCTTCATTGAGGAAATTGAGGAAGTCTTTGATGGAATCCTTGGCCACTTTGTCTTTGTTGTACTTATTATTCCAGTTCATGTTCGAACTGTTAAGGTCGAAGTAAATGGTAGCCGTCTTGCCGACAAACTCCGTGGCATACTGGTGCTGGGCGTTCAGGAAGTTGGCGCCATTCTGCGTATCATCCGATATAGTGGGCTGAAGACTGATGAAGGAGCAGGTATTGGAGATGCCCTCGCCCAGTTCTTTTTCCGGATTCAATGTGGTGGATTTCTTCTTGATTTGAGCTGTAGCCGGAGCCACAATGACAGCCTCTTCGTAATTATCGCTGAACTTGAAGCTACCCGTTTTGGTGAACGTGCCGCCGTTTTTGTAGCTGATGACTTGGCCGTCACCTTTGGCTTTTTCTCCTTTCAACTGGATGGTGGTAAAGGGCGTGGCGTTGACGCCGTCCACTTTCAGACAGGGACTTAACGTCATTAACGCTTTCTTCTTCATGTACTTGGGCGGGATGGTCCCTTTGATGGTATAGTTGACCTCACCTCCCTTGTTTTCCAAATCCGGATTATCCAATGTGACGGTCACTTCCGGATATCGGGTAACCATTTTTCCAAATCCGCAGCCGGCCATAATCAGCATGGCGAGGACCGGTAAGCCTAAAACAAAAAGTCTTTTCATTGTGTGTTAATGTATTTGATTGATTTTTAATGGTTTGATTTTTTTATTTTAATGCGACAAAGATAATAAAAAATCTTCTCTCCCGTCACAAATATTATCCAACCATCATGTACAATTCGGGATATTGGTGCTGGGATTCCTTTTTATGCCGTGTGAGGGCGAAGGCGAGGGTCAATGTACCGATACGTCCGCAGTACATATTCACGATAAGGATGATTTTGGCGGCAGTGCCCCAGTTGGCGCAGGCACCCGTGGAGAGGCCACAAGTAGTGAAGGCGGAGGTAGTTTCAAAAATAGCTTCGGTCAGCGGCACATCAGGCTCGGCCAAGGCCATGCAAAAACAGGATATCAGGATAAATGTTAACGACATGAGGATAATGGACGTGGCCTTGTCCACCAAATTGAACGAGATTGTTTTATGCTGGAATTCAATACGTTTCTTTCCCTGAATGGTGGCCATAACGGACCTTATCAGCACAAAGAAGGTGGTGGTCTTCACACCGCCGGCGGTGGAACCGGGCGAGCCGCCGATAAACATCAGCACAATAATCATAATGATAGAGGCCAATGCCATGTTGTTCACATCCAACACCATAAATCCGGATGTACGGCATGTTACAATCTGGAATATGGAGGTGAAAATCTTATCGAAAAGAGAGGTTTGCAAACTCAATGTACGGTTGCGCTCAATGAAAAAGAAGAGGATGGAACCAATGGCGATAATCCAAAACGTGGTGATGAGCACAATCTTGGTCTGCGGCATCAGACTTTTCCAATGGTATTTGTTTCTCTCTTTTATATAACTGAATCCGAAAAAATCGCGGATGGTCAGGAACCCGATGCCACCAAGGAAAACGAGAATCATAATGATGACCTGCGGGAAGTAACTGTGCGCCAAGCCGAGGTCTAACAAACTTTCATCAATGAGTACAAAACCGCCGTTGTTGAAGGCCGAAACGGTGTAAAACAGCGAATAGAACAGGTTCTGGCTGTCGTGGATGAAGAATCCGGTGGTCTTCCAATAGGTGAAAAGCAGGGCCGCCCCCGACAACTCGATGATGAAGGTGGTGAGAACAATGCTCCGAAGCAGCGACACGGAATCTGAAATATGGTCGGTGGACATCATGTCACGAATCATATATTGGTATCGGAGCCCCACATACGAGCGGGAGAGGAACGTGGTGAAGAAGGTAGCAAAGGAGAGGATGCTCATACCACCCAGCTGGATGAGTATCATAATCACAATCTGACCCCGTATGGTAAAGGTGGCAGACGTGCTCACCACACTAAGTCCCGTGATGCAGCTGGCACTGGTGGCCGTAAACAACGCATCAATGAGCGAGATGCCGTTGGTGGTCATACGTGGCATGGAGAGCAGAATGGTACCTATCAAAATCAAAAACAGGAAAGAGGCCACCATCAGCACCGGCGGACTCAAATTATATTTGCCCAACGAGCTGCTCATTTTCGCCAGTTCGATTAAGACAATGATAAGAAAATAGAGTTGGATGAAAAGCAGATAGTAATTCTCGAAGTTTTCGGAGGTTAGGAATTTCCAACTGAAATGAAACACCTGCACCGACAGGAACTGCAAAATGAGAATGATAATGATAAGAAATTCAAACCAGGATTTTTTTATGAATTCTTTCCGATGTAGAGAGTAAAAAAAGAAGAGAAAATATTTGAGCACATAAAAAACCATACTGCCGAAAATCACCGCTCGAATCAGTTTCTTCGTGGCTAAGGAAATATAAAGGCCATGGTAACAGATGATGCAGGCGATGGTTACAAGGGAAACAATCAGACTGCAGATCTGCATAATACGCCGGACTCTGTCTTTGTTCTGCGCAATATGGATCTTCAACTGACTGTGCGAGTATT
>JAIKYR010000163.1 GCA_024682995.1 Bacteroidales bacterium
CAAGAACTTCTGCCGCGTTGAAGTTCCCGCCGGCCAGACTGTAGATGTCTCATTTGACCTTCCCGTCTCCAGCCTTGAATTCTTCGGACCCGACAACAAGTTCGTCCTCGAACCTGGCAAGTTCAAACTCTGGGTCGCTCAGGACAGCCGGCTGAAAGACGCACTGGAAGCCAATTTTGAAGTGAAATAGTTGTTTGTTAAAATGTTGTACTCTTGCGGCATAAATCGAATGTAATTTTGTAAAAAAAAATAATTATGAAAAGAATCTTAAAATCTCTACTTTGTGCTATTGCACTGATCCTCGGTACGTTTGCCGTTATAGCTCAAGGAACGACTGTTCAAAACGGCCAAGGCATCCAGGTTGAACGTTGGATAAAAACACAGTTCGGAAAGGGAAAGACACCGCCCTTTTCGTTCATCTATGGCGGTCGTCCCTCATCAGAGGTACTGCGTCAATGCCAGTACAGCCTTACCCGCATGACAAGTACAGAAGAAAACCAGATATGTTACCTTGCTACATACACCGATAACAAAACAGGCTTGAAAGTGGAATGTGAAATAAAGGGTTGGACAGATTACGGTGCTGTGGAATGGGTGCTGCGTTTTGAGAATACGGGTTCCAAGATAACACCGGCCATCAGTCAAGTACAGACAGCCGATATTACATTCGTGCACCCGACACATGTCCCCAAAGTCTACTATGCCGAGGGCAGTAATGCCGAGCGTACTGACTTCGCCCCGCGCGAAAAAATGCTCAAAGTTGGTGATACGATGAACATGGAGCCCAGAGGCGGCCGCTCCTCCGATAGCGCTTTTCCTTTCTTCAACATTCAGACTGCGTCAAACGAAGGTGTTATGGTGGCTGTCGGTTGGACAGGCACCTGGCAAAGCCAGATCATCAGCACCAGCAGCCAACGGCTTTGGCTGAAAGCGGGTCTGAAGCACCTGGATGCCGGTCTTCTGCCGGGCGAGCGCATCCGGACGGCCAGCATCTGCCTGCTCTTCTGGCAGGGGAGTGACCGTATGGTGGGACACAATCTTTTCCGCAGGTATATGCTGGCCCACCACACCCGCAAGATTGACAACAAGCCTGTGACGTACCCCATTTTCGGCGGTTTCGACTGGGGCGATCCGGAACCTTGCAACGAATATACATGCCTGACCACAGAGTATGCCATCGCAATGGTCCAGCGCACGACGATGTTTGGTCTTGACCCCGAGGCCTACTGGCTCGATGCCGGTTGGTATACGGATGCTTCCGACTATGCTTCCGGCAAGAACTGGTACAACACTGCCGGCAACTGGACAACCGATCCGGAGCGCTTCCCTGACGGGTTCAAGACCTTATCCGATTATATCCACAAGAAAGCAAATGCCAAGCTCATGGTCTGGTTCGAGCCGGAACGTGTGTATAAAGGCACCAAATGGGAACGCGAACATCCGGAATGGATGCTGTCGGCCGGTGGGAACAACAGCTTGTTGAACATCGGCAACCCCGATGCATGCCGGTGGTTGTGCAAGACGATAGGGGATTTCATGGAAAAGAATGGTATCGACTACTACCGCCAGGATTTCAACATAGCTCCGGAACGCATCTGGCTCGCTAACGATACAGAGGGTCGCAAGGGCATTACTGAGGTGAAGCACATTATGGGGCTTTACGACTTTTGGGACTATCTGCTTAACCGCTTCCCGCGCGTGCTCATTGACAACTGCGCCAGTGGCGGAAGACGTATCGACTATGAGACCATGCTGCGCAGTGCCCCCATGTGGCGCACCGACTACAATTACGGCGAGCCGGTGGGTTACCAGTGCCACACCTATGGCCTGGAGTTCTACCTGTCACAGCATGCCACAGGCAGCTATCATGTGGATCCGTTCGATTCCCGTTCATCTCTGGGTAGCGCGGGAGGATTTAACTGGCCTCTGACCATACCGGGCGAGTCATTCCCCGATATGTTGCTCACCCTGCAGGAATTCAGAGACGTGCGCCCCTATTACAACGAAGATTTCTATCCTCTCTCCGGCATCGGCGACCTGACGGGCGACGACATCTGGCTGGCCTATCAGCTTCACCGTCCCTCAGACAATACAGGCTACATTATTGCTTTCCGTCGTGCAGAAAGTAAAGACCAGACCTACAATGTCCGCCTCTCCGGCCTGATCCCCACCGCCACTTATAGCGTTTATAACAAGGATAATGGCGAGACAAAGGAATACACAGGCCAACAGCTGGCCAATGGCTTGACGCTGACCCTTGACAAGCCGCGCACCAGCCTGTTGCTCAAATATGAGAAGAAATAGGTAAGTATTCAGGAAGATTTTGTGATTTTGAGACATCAGTAAATCCCATTATTCATTGAAAAAAAAACAGAAAAACAGATATGAAAAGAATCCTCATCCTTGCTGCCACGCTCCTCGTGGCCGTCTCATGTTCATCTCCGAAACAATCCTCCAAGATCCCTTCTGAGGTCACCCTCTCCAAGGATGTCCTTATGGACAAGATAAAGGGTGCTTGGGCGGGTCAGATCATCGGCTGCACCTACGGCGGACCGACCGAGTTCGAGTACGCCACCACCATTAATGGCAACATCCCGATCGCTTGGGAAGAGCACGGCATCAAGAACTACTATGACCATTCGCCCGGCCTTTATGACGACATCTATATGGACCTGACTTTTGTCGATGTCTTTGACAGAGTGGGTCTGGATGCGCCGATAGACTCCTTTGCCAATGCGTTCGCTTATGCCGGTTATCCGCTCTGGCATGCCAACATGGCCGCGCGTTACAATATCCTGCACGGCATCATGCCACCTGAGTCGGGTTATTGGAAAAACAACCCCCACGCCGACGACATCGATTTCCAGATCGAGGCCGACTATGCCGGCATCATGTCGCCCGGCATGCCCAACGCCGCGTCCCACTTCGCCGACGGGATCGGCCATATCATGAACTATGGCGACGGCTGGTACGGAGGCGTCTATGTGGCCAACATGTATGCGCTGGCCTTCGTCTGCAACGATGTGGAAACCGTCGTGACAGAGGCGCTCAAGTCCATTCCGACGCAGAGCCGCTACTACAAGTGCATGGCCGATGTCATCGGCTGGCACAAGCAGTATCCTGACGACTGGGAAATCACATGGGTCCTTGTCAACAAGCACTACGGTTTTGACATCGGCTGTCCGGAAGGTACCGGAATCCCGTTGAACATCGATGCGGTGATCAACAGTGCCTATATCCTCATCGGCTTGCTTTACGGCGGCGGCGACTTTGCCAAGACCATTGAGATCGCCACCCGCTGCGGACAGGATTCGGACTGCAACCCGGCTTCTGCGGGCGGCATCCTTGCGACGATACTGGGTTATGACGCTCTGCCGGAGAGTTGGAAGCAGCCCCTGTATGAGGTGGCGGACAGCAACTTCAAGTATACCAACATCTCGTTCAACCGCGCCTGTGACCTCTCTTTCAAGCAGGCACTGGAGGTGGTGGAACGCTACGGAGGCGAAGTGGGGGAGAACGATGTGAAAATCAAGGTGCAGGCTCCGGAGGCGGTGCGTTACGAGCAGTCATTTGAGGGCCTTTGGCCGATGGCTAAGATATATGTCGGTGACAAGAGTGTACAGACTGTGGGCCAGCTCTCCTTTGAGGGCCGCGGTGTCGTGGTCGGCCAACGCGTGGTACGCACACCGGATTTCGACATGCCTGGCTATGAGGCGCAGATTGAGGTGTATGTGGACGGCAAGCTGGACAAGACGGTCATGATTGCGGTGAAGGCCAACTACTACAAGCCGGACCTCTACAACAACTACGACCTTTCCGAGGGCCCGCACACGCTGGACTTCAAGTGGGTCAATCCTGTCAAGGGTGCGGACATCAGGATCAGCTTCATCCTGCCTTATCAGACCCGTCCGGAAGGGATTGACCGGTTCTGAAGGACTGCCCCATAGTATGAAATTATCGTATTTTTTTCCGCTCCAATCACAACATTATGTCACAAGCTAATTTTTTCAAATTCGCCATAGTTTTGTTAGGTTCCGTGCTGATGACCTCCTGTATCGCCTACCGTCCGCAGGTGGCCGAGATGCCGCTCATCCATGAGAAGGGAGAACTTCAGATGAACGGCAGTGTCGGGCTCTCCGCACCCTTTGGTGATGCGTATGTGGGTACGACAGCCTCCTACGGCGCCACTGATTGGTTGGCAGTGCAGGCACACGCCAACTGGAACGGGTACAAAGGCGGCTACGGACATGCAGCCGTCGGCGCATTCAAGGCTTGGAACCGCGCCGTCCTTGAAGGCTTCATCGGTTACGGCTTCGGCGGCAACAAATGGGAAAACGAGAACACGGGGCGCGAATTCACCTCCCGCTACCATCTGCCCTTCGCACAACTTGAGTTCGGCTGGGCAGGTATCGCCAAAGGGCATATCGACATCGGGGTGGGCGTGAAAGGCGGCTGCCTCTTTCCCAATCTTGTTGACTGGAAACCTGCCACTGAGGATCATCCCGAGAGCATCGTGCGTTCTACTGAGCCTGTGGCTCTGCTGGAACCGCAGTTCTTCTTCAGGGCTGGCGGCAAGCACCTGAAATGGACACTCAATCTCGGATACGCCCAGCTTTGGGGCACAGCTCCCGACAAGGAGGTTTTCGCCGGCATCAATGCCATCTATATGCCGTTCACCATCAACATGGGTATCACTTACGACTTTAACGTTTTTACCAGAAAAGGTGAGAGATAGGATGTCTTTATGGTAAGAAACGACAGAAATGAATATGTTAAATTAATGTTGGGATTTTTTCAGTAAAAGGCAGAAGACAGAATGCAATTTTTTTGATTGAGCTCGTTATTAAGTTCAATTAAAAAAATTAATAAAAACTATTTAAAAGTTTACGATTATGGTAGTACAAAATTTGTTAGAGTTAATTGGAAAGACCCCGATGCTTGAAGTTCATGAAGGCGAGGCACGGTTGTTACTGAAACTGGAACGTCAGAATCCTGGCGGCAGTGTGAAAGACAGGATTGCTTTGTCCATGATAGAAGACGCAGAACGCAAAGGTGTACTCAAACCCGGTGCAACGATTATCGAGCCGACGAGCGGCAACACAGGCGTCGGGTTGGCATGGATAGGACGCGTAAAAGGCTACCGAGTCATCCTCACGATGCCGGAAACCATGTCGGTGGAGCGTCGTAACCTGCTCAAAGCCTATGGCGCCGAACTTGTTCTCACACCCGGTGCAGAAGGTATGAAAGGTGCCATCGCCAAGGCTGAACAACTGCACGACGAAATTCTCGGAAGCATCATTCTCGGTCAGTTTGTCAACCCTGCAAACCCTGCAATCCACTATGCCACCACCGGTCAGGAGATATGGGAAGACACAAAAGGGCAAGTCGATGTCTTCGTTGCTGGAGTTGGAACGGGTGGTACGGTAAGCGGTGTCGGACGCGCATTGAAGGAGCATAAGACCACGACAGAGGTGATCGCCGTCGAGCCCGCCTCTTCGCCAGTGCTCTCTGGCGGTTCGGCGGGACCCCACAAAATACAGGGAATAGGTGCAGGTTTTGTCCCCGCAACTTTCCATGCCGACTATGTGGACCACATCCTCCCCATCACCAACGAAGAGGCTTTTGCTGCGGCAAGGTATCTTGCAAAGAATTACGGACTGCTGGTGGGCATCTCTTCAGGCGCCTCATTCGCAGCCGCTCAGAAACTGAGTATTAATCCCGCCTATTCAGGCAAGACAATAGTTGTATTATTGCCCGACACAGGCGAACGATATTTAAGCATGTTATGATTCATGTTCCGACCATAGGGCAGCTGAAACAACTCATCGCGCATTTGCAGGCGGTTGTATTTCCCGAATATTACCCTTTAACTGCAGCTCCTCAGACTCTTGAACTGCCTGACGCATTCTGGGCAGAAGTTCCCTCTATCTCCCGTCTCATCCACACTGATGTGGATGCTGTGCTTCACAATGATCCCGCCGTAAGTGACCTCGGAGAAGTAATCCTCAGCTACCCGTTGACGTTCGCAATGATGCATTACCGCACGGCTCATGTGCTTTACAACTTGGGAGTGCCCCGTATCCCGCGCATGCTGACCGAATTGGCGCATAGCCGTACCGGCATCGACATCCACCCTGCGGCACAGATAGGGGACCATTTTTGTATAGACCACGGCACTGGTGTCGTCATTGGAGAGACCGCCATTATAGGCTCTCATGTGGTTTTATATCAGGGTGTTACCTTGGGTGCAAAGAGTTTTGAATATGATGAGGAAGGCTTGCCAATGAACGTGCCCCGTCATCCGATATTGGAAGACCACGTGACGGTTTATTCAAATACCTCCATTTTGGGCCGTGTTCGTATAGGCCATGACACCATCATTGGCGGAAATATATGGCTTACCCTGGATATACCGGCCAATTCGCTGGTGTTGCAATCCAATCCTGAGATACGGATCAAGAACAAGGTATAGCCTGTTCAAATGCGTAAAACTTAAAAGCAAAAATATGAAGAAACTGATGACAACATTGGCGGCAGTATTGCTGGCGGTGGCCGTCAACGCTCAGGTTATGCCGGAGGTGTTGGGTGAAAACCACGCTATGCTGCGCCTTGAGCAGGGAAAGAAGTATATTCTTCTGCCTGTGGAGGACAGGGCGGCGAATGCCACTGTGAAGGTGATCGGCAAGGACAACATGGCATTGAGAAAGCCTGACGTGCGCCTGGCTGTGGATAAGGTGGACTATCTTGTGCCGTTGGAGATACAGGACGGGCAGACTCTCGATATCATCTTTCCCGGCTATCGGAAACAGTCGGGCAATGTGAAGGACTTCGCCTGCTGGAAGGAGATGCGTTATAGTGACACGTTCGACGAGACAAACCGGGAGAGATTCCGCCCGGCGTATCACCATACACCGAAGTATGGTTGGATGAACGACCCCAATGGCATGTTTTATAAAGATGGTGAATGGCACCTGTGCTACCAGTACAATCCCTATGGTTCGAGGTGGGGGAATATAAGTTGGGGCCACTCCGTGTCGAAGGACCTCATTCATTGGGAGACACTGCCCACCGCCATTGAACCTGATGGCCTCGGTGGCATCTGGAGTGGTTCGGCGGTTGTGGACAAGAACAACACGGCCGGCTATGGCGCAGGAACCATTGTCGCTTACTACACCTCGGGAGCAGAGGCTCAGACCCAGTCAATGGCTTACTCAACGGATGGTGGACGCACCTTTAAGAAATATGAGAAAAATCCCGTGATTGTCTCCGACGTTCCTGACTTTCGTGACCCGAAAGTTTTCTGGTATGAGGGGACGAACAGGTGGATTATGATTGTGACCATTGGTCCGGAATACCAGTTTTATAGTTCGCCCAACTTGAAAGACTGGACGATGGAGAACACTTTCGGACGAGAATACGGCCATCATGGCGGTGTGTGGGAGTGTCCTGAACTGATAAGGCTTCCCGTCCGTGGCACTGGCCAGCAGAAGTGGATGGTCATCTGCAACCTCAACACTGGAGGACCCTTCGGCGGCAGTGCCACACAATACTTCGTCGGACAGTTTGACGGGCACAAATTCACATGCGAGAGCAAGCCTTCGGTGACGAAATGGATGGATTACGGCAAGGACCACTATGCCACCGTCACCTTCGACAATGCTCCGGAGTTGGCGCTGCGGAACTGCTTGGTAGGCACGCCACCGGCATACTGCCAGTTGCTCATCCA
>JAIKYR010000021.1 GCA_024682995.1 Bacteroidales bacterium
CCTATCTTCCGCAGATGATGTCGGAGGAAGAAATCGAGGCCGCGTTGAAACAGATCATCGCTGACAATGGTTTCGCCGGCATGAAGGATATGGGCAAGGTGATGGGACAGGCCACCAAGGCCTTCGCTGGCAAGGCTGACAATAAAATGGTGTCCGATATCGTTAAACGACTGCTCGCGTAAGCGGTCTGACACCTGTTTCCGCTGGCGGAACTAAATGGCACGTCTATGAAATATTACATCATCGCAGGCGAACCTTCCGGCGACTTGCACGCCTCCAACTTGATGAAGGCCTTGAAGGCCCGCGACCCGCAGGCGGAATTCCGCTGCTGGGGCGGCGACCTCATGGAACAGGCTGGCGGCGACATCGTGAAGCATTACAAGGAGTTGGCCTATATGGGATTCTGGGAGGTTTTCGTACATCTCAATACCATTCTGCGCAATATCCGTATCTGCCAAACCGACATCCTGCTCTATGAGCCGGATGCGCTCATCCTTGTGGACTATCCCGGTTTCAACCTCCGTATCGCCGAGTTTGCAAAAGAACAAGGATTGAAAGTCTATTACTACATCTCACCGCAGATTTGGGCGTGGAAGAAGGGACGAATCAAGAAGATACGCCGCTGCGTGGATGAAATGATGGTGATCCTGCCTTTTGAGGAGAAATTCTATGCCGACCACGGCATGAAAGTCCATTATGTGGGACATCCGCTGTTGGATGCCGTCAGTCGCGACCTGCACCAAAGCGATGAGGTTCGGAATTTTCGGACAGCTAACTCCTTGGATGAAAGGGAGATTATCGCACTGCTGCCAGGTAGCCGAAAACAGGAGATCACCGCTATTCTGCCGCAGATGCTTAAGATGGTACCCCTATTCCCGCAATACCAGTTCGTTATGTCGGCGGTGGACTGGCAACCACGAAGCCTCTATGACAAGTATTTGAAATCATGTCCGATACCGATGGTGGGAGGAAACGCATACCCTTTGTTGGCGAATGCCAAAGCCGCTATTGTGGCATCGGGCACGGCTACGTTGGAAACGGCCATGATCGGAACGCCGGAAGTGGTGTGCTACGCCGGCAGCGAGTTATCATACCTGATAGCCAAGAATCTTGTCTCCGGCATACGCTACATCTCACTTGTGAATCTCATTATGGACAAACCCGTTGTTGCAGAATTGATTCAGCATGAGTATAATACAACAAATCTGTCGGCTGAATTGAGGAAGATAACGGATGATGAAGACCATATAGAATCGATGAAAAACGATTATCGTCAACTCTATTCGTTGCTGGGCGATGGCTCCGCATCGGCCAAGGCAGCGGATGTTATTATGCAGACATTATGAATAGAATCCTCCTGAAAACGGTACTGGCCCTGTTTGTGCTGCTGCTGGCGGCAGGCCCAATGACGGCACAGACCGACAGCTCTTCCGCTGTAATGGCGGCCGCACGGATTGATACGTTGCCGCCAGTGGCATCAGGCTACCAGTGGATATCCTATCGGGGCAAGGCCGATATTACCGACACAGGAGGTACTCGGACCTGCAATTATTTTATGGTCAATAGAATAGATAGTATCCTGTATTTGAATGTCCATGCCTATGGGGTGGAAATCATGCGTATGGTCTTCACTCCCGATAGCGTCATCTATGTCAATAAGTTGGGCTATAATTATTACAGGGGAACCTACGAACCATTGCGACTGCTTATGGGGGTGCCGGTGAGCTTCGACATGTTGCAGGCGGCGTTCAACGGGAATACGGACAAGTTGCCGAAACGGCAGAAGTTGGCTTTCGAGTATCACAACTTCACTGCGGTTGATTCTACCCGTTCGTTTTTCACACAGATGATTTTCAAGGATTTGGATCATGTGTTGGAAATCAATGCGACACTGAAATCCCTCAAATTCGATGTTCCCGGACCCACGAGTATTCGGATTCCCGACAAATTCCAGGCTATTAAATGGGGACGATAGACGTGAAACCATTAAACACACAATGGGTAAAGCAACTGGCGTTGGCGTTGGGTTTCAGTCGTTGTGGCGTCGCCCGTGCCAAACCGTTGGCGGAAGCCCGGCAACGGTTTGAACTTGCCTTGGCCGATGGTTGTCATGCGGATATGCGGTTTTTAGAACGGGATGTGGCAAAGCGTTTCGATCCGGGCGAGCTTTTGCCGGACTGCAAGAGTGTGGTGGTGGTTTTATACAATTATATAATAGAAGAACATCCCGCCAGCGAGCACTATAGGACGGCACGTTACACTTGGGTGGAGGATTATCACCGCGCATTGGCTGAACGTATTGAGTGTCTGGCTGACAAAATCATTCCTACGGAGGCCCATTACAGAATCACGGTGGACAGCTCCTGCATATCGGAGAAGAATTGGGCCGTGGAGGCCGGGGTGGGCTGTTTCGGGAAAAACGGCCTGGTCCATAACGAGGATGGATCCTTTTTCGTGATGGGTACGATTCTGACCGATTGTGCGGCTGATTTTTACGATTCTTTCCGAAATTCGGACTGCGGTGAGTGTCGGTTGTGCCAGGACAAGTGCCCCGCAAGGGCCTTGGAAACCCCTTTCCGCGTGGATGCAAGACGCTGTTTTGCCTATCATACAGTAGAGAATAAAAATCCTGATAATGAAACACTTGTAAGTAGTCCGCTTGTCTTTGGCTGTGATGTTTGTCAGGAGGTTTGTCCTAAAAATAAAAAAATATCTCCGCCATTGACGAATGTATTGAAAAGTTCATTATTTTTGCGGCTCCAAAATCAGGAGATGGAAGACCTCACGGAAGAGGATTTCAAACACTATTTTGGAAACACTTCCATAGCGAGAAGGAAATACCAGCGTTTTCATCGCGCAATTGAAGTGAAAAAGCAGACAATCAAGAATAAGGAATCAACTTGATGGAGAAGACGGACATCCTATCGTATGCTGAAAAGGTTCTGCTGGAGGAATCGGAAGCAGTTGGCAATTTGCGACGGTATCTGGATGATGATTTCGTCAAAAGCGTGGAAGCGATTCTGCATTCGAAAGGTCGGCTGGTTGTGACGGGAATTGGCAAGAGCGCCATCATTGGCCAGAAAATTGTCGCCACACTGAACTCCACTGGCACTCCCGCTGCGTTCATGCACGCGGCGGATGCTATCCACGGAGACCTGGGCATCATCCAGCCCGATGACATCGTTCTTTGCATATCCAAGAGCGGCAACACACCTGAAATTGCTTTGTTGACGCCCTTTCTGAAGAAAAATGGCAACATCCTGATTGCAATGGTCGGCAATCTGGAGTCCGTGCTCGCAAGGGAAGCGCATTATGTGCTCAACTGCTCGGTCGAGCGTGAGGCCAGCCCCAACAATCTGGCCCCGACCTGTAGCTCCACGGCACAGCTGGCGATGGGCGATGCAATCGCCTCCACGTTGATTAAGCTGCGCGGCTTCTCTTCTGAGGACTTCGCCCGCCTCCATCCCGGTGGTGTTTTGGGCAAACGGCTCCTGATGACCGTCAAAGACCTCTATAAGTTCAATGACGTGCCAATGGTTTATCCCAATGCCCCCATGCAGGAGGTGATTCTCGAAATCTCCGGAAAATGCCTCGGCGTGACGGCCGTCGTGACTGACGGTCATGTGGTGGGCGCCATCACCGACGGTGACCTCCGGCGAATGCTCCAACGAACACCCGACTATTCCAAACTCACCGCTCAGGATGTCATGACCAAAGAGCCCAAAACCATCCACGAAAACGCTCTTGTCGTGGATGCTTTGGAACTCATGAAGAAAAAAAATATCACAAACCTCTTTGTGGTGGACAATAATAACCGCTATATGGGCGTTATCCATATCCACGATATCATCAAAGAGGGTATATATTAACCTTGCCCGGATGGCGGAATTGGTAGACGCGTACGTTTCAGGTGCGTATATCGAAAGGTGTGCAGGTTCAAGTCCTGTTCCGGGCACAAAGGGGGTTCCAAACGGAATCCCCTTTTTTTGTGCAAGAAAATCCGAGCCGTACTTATTTCTTTATTCTTTCCATTCTCCAGAATTGAGTTTTTTGTGCTTTTGGGTGCAATTACAAAAAATTTTTAATTATTGTTATTGCCTGATAGTCAAATACATACTAATTTTCGGATTATTTATATAAAAAAATTGGAAATTTTGTTTACATAATTTTGATGTTTTATTTTTATTTTTTTATTTTCTTTGTGGCTTTTAATATTTATGCTTGATTATACTACATGTGTTCAAAAAAAGACGAGTCAGTGTGTCATAATTAGTTGAAATTGCCGCCTTATGAAGAAAAATATTTCGAATTTAGTAGATATTCATATCGGAGAGATGATTCGACAGGAATTGAAACGGCAGGGAAGAAGCATCACTTGGCTTGCCCAAAATGTAAACTGCTCCCGGGAGAATCTCTACAAGATATTCCGTCGCCCGTGGATATATACGGATTTGCTGATGCAAATCAGTGAAGCGTTGGATTTTAACTTTTTCAAGGTCTGTTCCGATCTTGTGGATGCGAAAATACGGGAAGCCAAACACGCTCAGTAGATCGAATTTGGATGATGGTGAGAATGTTTTCGACAAAATCCCCCATCGAATAATGTTCCCTGACTTTATATTGATGTGACGGCATCTGTTGTATATTAATGAATTATACAGCAGTGGTTGAAGGCTTGTCCTTTTTCTTGCAAATGTGCAATATATTTATTGTATCTTTGCCGCCACGATTCTTCCGGCATGTCCGGATGTTGTAAAAAACGTATATGAAGCTGTTTGTAATCCCAACTCCTATTGGCAATTTGGACGACATCACCCTGCGTGCGCTCAATGTGCTCCGGTCGGTGGACTTTGTCCTGTGCGAGGACACCCGCACTACCCGCAATCTGCTCCGTCATTTTGAAATTGACAAACGTTGTGTCGCATACCATATTTTCAATGAGCACGAGAGACTTTCTTCTATCATACGGGAGATTCAGGCTTGTGAGTCGGTGGGGCTGGTGAGCGATGCGGGCACGCCGGGCATCTCTGATCCGGGCTTCCTGCTCGTGCGCGCATGTGTGGCCCAGGGTATTGAGGTGGAGTGCCTGCCAGGCGCCACCGCTTTTGTGCCCGCGCTCGTGCAGTCGGGACTGCCGTGCAGCAGCTTCTATTTCTGCGGGTTCCTCCCACACAAGAAGGGCAAGGAGACCTTGCTGAAACGTCTGGCCGAGATGGAGGAGACGGTGGTGATGTATGAGTCACCGCACCGCCTGCTGAAGTCGTTGGAGAAAATGGTGGAGATTATGGGGCCGGATCGCCAAATCTCCATTTCCAAGGAGATATCCAAGATTTATGCCCACACCTTCCGGGGCTCGTTGGCGGAAGCTCTGGAGTTTTTCGGCAAAGCAGAGGTGAAAGGCGAATTCGTGATGGTTCTGTCCGGCAAATCCTGACGGGTGTTTTTTGTTGGTGGCGCGTGTTTTCCGCTGCCTGATTTTTTGTATTTTTGCACCGTTTTTTTAATAGTTAAATATAATTTATTATGAGTCAAATAGTTAAAATATTAGCGAGAGAAATCTTGGATTCTCGCGGGAATCCTACGGTAGAAGTAGATCTTTATACGGCAGCTGGTGCCATGGGGCGTGCGGCGGTTCCGTCGGGAGCCTCTACGGGTGTGCACGAGGCGGTGGAGCTTCGCGACGGCGACCCTGACCGTTTCCTGAAAAAAGGTGTGCTCAAGGCCGTGCAGAATGTCAATAAGACCCTCGCTGAGCAGATTGAGGGTATGGAGGTCAGCGATCAGGCGGAGATTGATGCCCGTATGATTGAGATTGACGGTACGGAGAACAAGGGTGCGTTGGGAGCAAATGCCATTCTGGGCGTTTCCCTTGCTGCTGCAAAGGCGGCTGCACAAGAGACCGGCCAGGAACTCTACCGCTATGTGGGCGGCAGCAACGCTTCCGTGCTTCCCGTGCCGATGATGAACATCCTCAATGGCGGTTCCCATGCCGACAACAGCGTGGATTTCCAGGAATTCATGGTGATGCCGATAGGCGCCCCGACTTTCCGTGAAGCGGTGCGTATGGGCGCTGAGGTGTTTCACAACCTCAAGAAAGTCTTGAAGGACAAAGGCTATTCCACTAATGTAGGCGATGAGGGTGGTTTTGCTCCGAATCTCAAATCTAACGATGAGGCTATTGAGCTGATTCTCAAGGCAATCGGACAGGCTGGTTACAAACCGGGTGAGGATGTCTGCATCGCATTGGATCCGGCTGCCTCGGAATTCTATGATGAAGAGAAAAAAATCTATAAGCTGAAATGGTCCACAGGTGACGAGCTCACTTCTGAGCAAATGGTTGATTTTTGGAAACAATGGACCGACAAATACCCCATTATTTCTATTGAAGATGGTCTGGCACAGGATGATTGGGATGGATGGAAACTCCTGACGGACACCATCGGCCATAAGACGCAGTTGGTTGGCGACGACCTGTTTGTCACCAATTCGAAGCGTTTGGAGATGGGCCTTGAGAAGGGCGTTGCCAATTCCATCTTGGTCAAGGTGAACCAGATAGGAACCTTAACGGAAACCATCAACGCCGTCACGTTGGCCCAGCGCAACGCTTATACCGCCGTCATGTCGCATCGTTCCGGCGAGACCGAAGACACGACTATTGCGGATTTGGCAGTGGCTTTGGGCACAGGCCAGATCAAGACCGGCTCCGCCAGCCGCACCGACCGTATCTGCAAATACAACCAGCTGATGCGAATCGAGGAGATGTTGGGAGGACAAGGTTATTATCCGGGCCGGGATTTCCCGTTCAGAGGATAATCCTGGAGGTTGCTAAAACAAAAAGATGGATGGGCCATTGACTCATCCATCTTTTTTCATGCTATTAAGAGATTAAAAAAACGGGTTACATGACAAATTTGAAGCCGATACCGTGGACGTTGATGATTTGGATGGCGGGCTCGCTTTTGAAGTATTTGCGTAACTTGGTGATATACACATCCATGTTGCGGGCGTTGTAGTAACTGTCATCACCCCAGATTTTCTTCAGTGCATAGCCGCGTTCCAGCACATCGTTTTTCTTTTCGAGCAGCATGGTAAGCAGTTCGGCTTCGCGGGTGGTGATTTTCGTCTCCTCCCCGTTGATGGTAAGCGTCTGGCGCTTTTTGTTGAAGGTGATGCTGCCGAGCTCGATAATGGAATCCTCCTCTTTTTCCGGAGTGGTGCGGCGGAGAAGGGCCTGGATGCGTGCCAGCAGCACGTCAATAGCGAACGGCTTGGTGATGTAGTCGTCGCCCCCGATGGATAACCCTTTGATCATGTCCTCCTGCAGGTTCTTGGCTGTCAGGAAGATGATGGGGATGCGCTTGTCCAGTTTCCGAATTTCCTGCGCCAGCGTGAAACCGTCCATCAACGGCATCATCACGTCGATGATGCAGATGTCGTAGGAACCGGTGCAAAACTTATCGTACGCACTCTCCCCGTTGTTGGCATGGTCGATTTCAAACCCTTTTTTTGTGAGATAGGTGGTGAGAACCTTTCCGAGATTCACATCATCTTCGGCAAATAATACGTGTACGGTTTCCATATTATAACAGTTATAAAATTAAAAACGCTTAAGACCGCATAATGTTGCATCGGTTTAAAAATAATTTTTTTATAAAATAAACTTTATAGGTATTGAATTAAAAATTAATTTGTATATTTGCGGCGTTTTTGTGCGCATGTTCTGATTTTGTAAATTTGCGTCAAATACTTGTTTGTGCGCTTTTTAACGGTAATTATTACAATTATGAAAAAGTTAAACAAATTTAAAATCAGAACATTTTTTGGATTCTTCTTCCTCGCTGTGTTCCCGCTGGCTTTGGGAGCGCAGACGGTACTTTACAAGGAAAATTTCGGTTTGCCAACGGCCACCACGCTGGTCCAGCAGTATTCCGGCTGGGAGGATACAACCGTGGTTTACACGGGTGACGGCACCTGCGATTTGCGTATCACCTCCGCCTCCTCCGGCTATGGCGGTGCCTCCGGTGGTGGGAATGTGATGATAAACGATACGGTGAAATGGTTTCAGATTTCGGGGCTGAATACGCTGACATACACGGACTTGTCCCTCTACTGTGGCCTTCGGAAGACGGCATCGGATGATGGTACTCATCTTGTTGTGGAGGTCTCGGAAAACGGAGCCTCGTGGACCCGTTTGTTGATGGCAGATTCACTGCCCAGCGGCACAGGCACATCGGGATGGTATCGGGTACGCTTCCCGAACGTCCCGGTAACGTCCGATCTCCGTATACGTTTTTCCAACTCTTCGCAGAAAGAATACCGCTTGGATGATCTGGCTATGGTCGTGGGAACGGAGGAACAGCTGGAAACGGTTTCCACGCCCACGTTCTCACCTTCGGGCGGAACCTATTATGAGGCTCGGCAGGTCACAATCACCTCTGCTACTGCTGATGCTGAAATCTACTATACACTTGACGGCTCTGTGCCCACGCGCACGAGCCTGCTCTATCAAAGTCCCGTCACGCTGGCCCATACAACGACACTGAAAGCGATTGCTGTGGCTGACAGGATGTACGACAGCGAGGTGGCAACCGCATCTTACGTGATACTGGATACGAACTCCCTCGTAACTTTACCATTAGACCTGTCGGACAATAGCTCCAATGCACATCTGGACATTACGCACCTCGATGGTTTCCGCGCCTACAATCTGGGTACATCGTATGCCGACGGATCTGCGAAGTTCGAGGCTTCCAATGCCGGCTCTGCCGCTCTGGTGGCCCATCTGGACAGTGCCCCGCTCGAGCTGATGTTCGAAGTGAAAGGAAAAAAGGCAGGCTCTAACCCGTCGGCATACCAGGGAATCCTCTTCTCGGTAAGCCAGTCGCCGGACGGACGCTTCTGGAGCGATCTGATCACCCTGACGGAACAGGATATCCGGGAGGATGATTTCACCAGCGTAAGCAATCTGACACTTCGCCCGGAAACCCGTTTCATTCGTTGGAAATTGGACCAGGCCGCGAAAGGGAACACCCAGCTGAACAATATCGTCATCACTCGGAACCCAAATCCGCAATCGGGTGACACGACAGGGGTGTTGGACTACAATCATTATCCGTTTTCCTTGTATCCGAATCCGACACCAGATAGGATTAACCTGCATGCCTGTGGAATGCACCTTATTGATGTGCAGCTGTTTGATATACATGGACACATAGTGGAAATGTGGGATGGTAACATACCTAAAACCATCTCATTGTCACACTTGCCGCAAGGATCATACGTGCTTCGGGTTCATACGGAGGAAGGTTTCCTGTATCGGAAAGTGGTGAAATATTAGCCTTGATGGGAGCAGGGAATGTTCTTTTCGTCCAGTGCGATGTTCTCTGCTCCTTTTTTTGTACTTTTGCAGCCGAAGAAACAGTCCTATTATGAGAAAAATAACTTCGGTTGTTGCTATGGTTGTGCTTGCGGTATTGCTGCTGTCGTGTTCGAAAACGGAAAGAAACTATTATCCGGACGGGAATGTGCAGTCCATCATCCAATATCGTTTCGGCAAGGAGCATGGCAAGACACAATATTACTATGATACACCCAACACCTTGGAAATCGAAGTGCAGATGCGTCGGGGCAAACGCAATGGCGAATTCTTCCGTTATTTCGAGAATGGGGTGTTGGATGCGCATGCCTACTATGTGAACGATTCTTTGGACGGTGTGCAGACGCTTTATACCGCCAATGGGGAGAAAACACAGGAGACAACATACTCGCACGGTCACCGCGACGGGCCCTTCAGGGCCTATCATCTGAATGGCGATTTGAACATAGAGGGTAATTATAAAAATGACCTGTATGAGGGCAAATGGTCGTACTATGATGAACGCGGCGTGTTGGTAGGGGAGGCCGATTTTAAGGAAGGCACAGGCGAGATGGTCTCGTACGATGCTCGCGGTTTGAAAGCCCTTTTGACTCGCTATGTACACAACGAAAAGGATGGGAAGGAGGAATATTATGACCAGAATGGCCGTGTTATTCGCGAGATAACCTATAAGCAGGGTAGGATAGTCTCCCAATGGGAGGATACGACGAGAACCAAATAAGCGGATATGAGGCGGTTGGTGTTGCTTTGCTTCCTGTTCCTGTCCATTTGCGCTTCCGTTGAGGCGCAAGGTGGTCGTAAAATCCAATATCGTGCGGATATGGGATTTTATGATGACGACTACCTGCCTGGCGCACAGCGTCTTATAGGGCATGTGGCCTTCGCACAGGATAACGTGAGGGGCTATTGCGACAGTGCCTATTTGTACGAAAAGGAAAACTATCTGGTGGCGTTTGGCGATCGCGTACGCATACTGGTGGGCGACTCCGTCCGTTTGTTCGGACGCAGGGCTTATTATGACGGAAACAACCGAACAGCTTCCATCGCGGTGCGCGTGCGGCTGGAAAAGGATAAGGCTTATCTGACGACCGATAGTATGGTGTATGATTTGAATACAGATGTGGGTTATTATCTGACGGGCGGCAGACTGATCAGCGAGCAAGATACGCTGACCAGCCGTATCGGACGTTATTATACCAAAACCGATGACGCATACGCCTTTGAAAATGTGTGTATGCAAAGCTCTTCGTATAAGGTGGATTGTGATTCGTTGCAGTACAATACGGCAGCCAAGAGGGCTTACTTCATCTCTCCGACCCAAATGGTCTCGAAGGAGAATACGATTCTGACCAATTCGGGATGGTATGACACCGACAGAGAGATAGCCTTGTTGGTGGGGGATGTGCGTCTGCACAATGAGTCGCAAATTATGTCGGCTGACAGCGTTTACTATGAGCGGGAACGACGCTTTGGACAGGCATGGCGCCGGGTTTCCATCGCCGATACCGTCCAGAAATATGTGGTGCAGGGCAACTATGTGGAACATTATGAGAACGGTGGCACATCTTTGGTGACAGACAGCAATCTTGTTATTTTGATTGATGATAGCAACGATTCTTTGTTCCTGCATTCCGATACGATAAAGGTCCTTTTCAATGAGGATAATGAGATGGAACTGATGAAGGCCTACAATCATGCGAAATTCTATCGAAACGATTTGCAGGGAGCTTGCGACTCCTTGATTTACAATGCAAAGGATTCAATGGTGATTATGTTTTATAATCCGGCAGTCTGGTCGGAGGAGTATCAGCTGACAGGTGATACGATCCGGTTTGTCCGCTTGGACTCTTCGGAAATGCGCATTGATTTGTGCAAGTCGGGCTTTATCGTCGGTGGATTGTTCGATGATTCGGAGTTCAATCAGATCAAAGGGTTGAACATCACGGGCTTTATCCATGACAAGCAGTTACGACAGGTGAACATTGTGGGCAATGCGGAATGTGTGTATTACGTGCAAGAGGAGGATAGTTCCCTGATCGGTGTCAACTCATCCATAACGAGTGAGATGCGAATCTATTTCGAAGACAATAAGATACAACAAATTCGTTTTTACGATGCCCCAGACGGGAAAATTTATCCGGATGAACAGTTTGAGGACAAGAATCGTCGTCTTCAGGATTTTCGTTGGCTGGATGCCTATCGTCCCAAGCGGATTGAGGACCTGTATGTTTCTCCAATCCCCCGGGAGAAGGACAAAGAGGAAGGAACGGACAAATGAAAATGATTAAAAAAAACCAAACGAAAAAATAATTGTAACATTCAAAATGTTTTATGCCTATGAGATTGTGTGATTTATTCAAGAGAATCATTGTTTTGGTTCTGATGGTTTCGCTGTGCGGCCCGGGTTTCGCACAAAAAAACAAAGAAAAAAAACAGAAAGAAAAAACACCCAATTCGTTCTGGCTTGACTTCAGGGTTGACTTGGGGTCCGTAACCTGCCTCGACAAAAGCACTATCCCGTTTGCTTATAAAGGTCTTAACCGGGGCTACACTTTTGGCTTTACGGATGAATGGGGCCGCAATCGCATCCATTTCGACTTCATGTGGGGTAAGAGCAACCTGACCTCTCCGTCGGGTGAACAAACCGTTGCGAGGCCCAGTCTGGAGTATCTCTACAGCTGTTTGAAACCTTCTGCCAGTCGCTGGCATTTCTGGGCGGGTGCTTCCGTGACCACGCTCTTTGACCTCAAACAGATTCCTGTGTTGGGCAACGCGTCCACAAGCTTTGCGGCATTCGGCAACCTCAATGCCGTGGCATTGGCACAGTGCAACTTCGCCTATGACAAAAAAGACGCCACCCACCCGTGGATGACGGCTTTCTTCAAGTTCTCCTTGCCCGTTCTTGCCATCGCTTCGCGCCCGCAATTCGCTTACGTGCAGGATTTGCCAAAGGATAGGGGCGTTCTGCGCATATTGCTGGGCAACAACGAGCCGATATTCAAACTTTTTCCCGGCTGCGATACAGACCTCGGCTTCAATGTCAACTTGCGTAACGGCAACATCTTCAGTTTCGGATACCGTTGGGATTTCCTTAAAACTGGCAAGAAAGGGACTTACCCCTATTCCAATGCCTTCAACACCTTTTATGTTTCATTTATGTTCAAATTGTAATTTCAAAGCTATATGAAAAGAATAAATATCATCCTCGCATGTCTGTTAGCCGTTGCCTTCTCTTCCTGTAATCGTCTTTTGATCGGAAATGACGAGCCTTCTGATCCCGTTAACGTATTCCAATACCTGTGGGACAAAGTTGACCAGCAATACGCATTCTTTGATGTCAAAGGTGTGAATTGGGATTCCGTTTATAGTGTATATCGCCCATTGGTGAATAATGAGATGAGCGATGACAGCCTTTTCCGGGTCTGCGCCGCTATGCTCAACACCTTGCATGACGGACACACTGACCTGACGTCAAATTTCGACTATGGTTTCAGCGACACCATGTTTTATTGGAATCTTAACAACAATAACTTCAATGGCGACATTGTGCGACGGAACTACTTGACGGTAAACGCACACTGTACGGGGTATCTTGCCCATAACGCTATCCGTGACGGCAAGGTGGCCTATGTGCGTTACAGTTCGTTCGGCAGTGACATCAGCGAAGGTGATCTGAAATATATTTTGAACCGCTATAGCAACTGCAGCGGTATCATCTTGGATTTGAGGCAGAACGGCGGCGGCAGCGACCAAAACATTACGAAGTTGCTCAGTATTCTTGACTGCCACGGGCAACCGCTTTACAATGTGCAACACAAAGCCGGCCCTGGACACAACGATTTTACCAGTCCGGTTACGATGTATGCACCTGCCAAAAGCATGTTGGAAAAGCCATACACCAAGCCGATGGCTGTGCTGATTGATCGTGGGTCCTTCAGTGCAACCTCCTATTTCGCCATCTGTACGCAGGCGTTTGACAACGTGAGACTCTTCGGAGACTATACGGGCGGAGGCACGGGAATGCCCAACGGCGGACTGTTGCCTAACGGTTGGAGCTACCGCTTCAGCTGTTCCCGCACCATTGCACTCGATGGCGGAAACTACGAGAACGGTGTGCCTCCAGAAGTGCGCGTCCTCCTTGATCCTGCCGCAGTGGCTCAAGGCATAGACAATATTATTGAGACTGCTGCAGACTGGATTGAGAATGGTAACGCCACAATCGCGGCCCAATAAGAGTGCCTTCAACATCAATTACATTGCCTTTTATGCTTTCATGTGTGCTGATGATTGACAGCAGGATGCTGATTGATTTGCAATGTGAACTTTATATAATTAAAAAATGGCAACAATTTATGATTTCAAGGCCCAGAACAACAAGGGCGAAGAGATGGATATGGCGCAATACCGCGGCAATGTCCTCATGATTGTCAACACCGCTTCCAAATGCGGTTTCACCCCTCAATACGACGGCTTGGAGGCACTGTACAAAAAGTACAAAGACCAAGGTCTCGTGATTCTCGGTTTCCCGTGCGACCAGTTCGCCAACCAGGAGCCCGGCTCCGACGCGGAGATTGCGGAGTTCTGCCGCCTCAACCACGGCGTCACCTTCCCGCTGATGAAAAAGATCGATGTCAACGGCAGCGAAGCGCACCCCATCTATGAATACCTGAAGTCAATGGCCCCGACCGAGGAGTACAAAGGCTTGAAAGCCAAGGCCTCGGCGGCTCTGTTCAAAACCATCAGCAAGAGTGTGGAGAAGGAGAGCGACATCAAGTGGAATTTCACCAAGTTCCTCGTTTCAAAAGATGGTGCCGTCATCAAACGTTTCCCGCCCACCACGACCCCCGAAGAGATGGAGGCGGATATCGAGGCCATGTTGAAATAAAACGATTATGATTCTATATTTTTCGGGCACGGGCAACAGCTTGGCCATCAGCCGCCAGTTGGCGGAAAGACTCAACGAAACGGTGATGCCGCTCAGCCAGGCGGTGCATCAGGATTTGTCGCAGGAGCGGCGCATCGGGCTAGTCTATCCCAGCTACTGGTTCAACGCGCCGCGGGCGGTTACCGAATTACTGCCGCGACTGCAGCTGCCCAAGGAGGCGTACGTCTTCATCGTCATCCCTTGCGGCGCGCAGGCCGGCAACGCCATCCATACGGTTCAGAAACTGCTGGCCAACAAAGGGTTGCCGTTGGCGTACAGTCAAAAAATCCGCGTGCCCGACAACAGTGCCGTCGGCTTCGGACGCGACCCCAACCAACAGGTCTGGAAGTTCGAGAAGTACGCCGAGCGGCTGGAGCGTATCACCGAGGAGATTGCCGCCGGCACGCATAGCCTGCATTACGCGTGGTGGGGACCGATAGGTGCGTTGTGCGCCAGCCCCGGTATGCAGCGCCGCACCCTGCCGATGCTCACGCCCGCCGTCAACACTGACCTCTGCGTGGGCTGCGGCATCTGCGCAGACGTGTGCCCGCAAGGGAACATCACCCTCACCGAGGGCAAAGCCCATTGCGGCGACAACTGCACACAATGCCTCGCTTGCGTCCACTTCTGTCCGAAGCAGGCCGTCGAACTCAACCACAAGCCCACGCCCAAAGCGCACCAATACCACCACCCGAAGGTGACAGTGAAAGATATGAAAATGAATACATCTTTACAATCTTGAAAAAATAGAATTATAGAATATGACCTTACAAGAAGCCATCGTTGCCCGCCACAGTGTGCGACAATACATCGAAAAACCCATTGAGGCAGAGAAAATCCAACAATTGCAGACCCTTATAGACGAGTGCAACCGCGAGGGCGGATTGCACATGCAGTTAGTGACAGAGGAACCCAATGCCTTTGCCGGCGGGATGGCCAAGTACGGCAAGTTCAGCGGCATCAGCAACTACATTGCGGTCGTCGGCAAGAAGGGCGACGACACCCTGCTCGGCTACTACGGCGAGAAGGTGGTCATCCGCGCCCAGATGCTCGGACTGAATACTTGCTGGGTGGGACTCTCCTTCCGCAAGCAGCCCGACTCCTATCAGGTGTTGGACGGCGAGAAGTTGTTCTGTGTCATCTCGTTAGGATATGGTGCCAACCAAGGGGTGCAGCACCCGCAGAAACGGACCATCGCCGATGTGACGGACGACCAGCGCATCGCCGACCACGGCAAGCCTTTCCCCGATTGGTTCGTGCGAGGCGTGGAGGCCGCATTGTTGGCACCCACGGCCGTGAACCAGCAGAAGTTCGTGTTTGCCCTGCACGATGGCAACCGTATGGAGGCCAAGGCGAAGTTCTCCCTCATCGGCTATGCCAAACTCGACCTCGGCATCGCCAAATGCCACTTCGAGATCGGCGCGGGGGAAGGGAATTTCGAGTGGGCGTAAGATTTTATGCACTAAATATTCTGTACTGCATAAAAAAGTATGCATTTTATGCAATACGTGATGCTGATTGAACAAAAATTGTATTTTGCTGTTGCAAAAAAAGTGGAAAATGAAGAATATTGTGATTACCGTAATGCTGCTGGCATTGTTTTGCACCAGTTGCGGATTTGGCGATTGTGGTGAGGACATACACTTTCGTACTGATTCTATTTCAAATAACATTTATCAAGAAAAATATCGTTGTTTTTGTGGCGGGGCGACAACCACGGATGTCATCTATGTATATGTCACAGATTCAGCCTCTTTCAGAAAATATGTCGGCGACTACGATGATCAAGACTATATTTTTGTAAAATGCAGAAATGACTCGATAGTGGATGTCTATCAGAAAAAAGACGTGGGTGTCATTGAGCATATTTACAAGACCAAGATGATAAATAGCTACAACATCAATGATTTGAAGAGAAAAAAGAAGTTTGATATCCCTTGTAATAAGAAGTGGAGATTATAACCTTTTCGGGAACTTCAAGTACATACTAAGATAGTTAATAAAATCAAGGCAACAACAAAATGATAGATTTACTGATATTTGAACATCCATTCGCAACCTGGAAATTGAAAAACATTAACCGTTATGGAGGAAAATAATCACAAAACGAAGGATCGTGCACGTAGCATTATCCGCACCAGTTGGATCGGCATTGCCGCCAACGTGCTTTTGGCGGCTTTCAAGGCCGGTGTCGGCATCGTGGCCAGCAGTGTGGCCATCGTGATGGACGCTGTCAACAACCTCAGCGACGCGCTGTCGAGCGTCATCACCATCGTGGGCACGAAGCTCTCGCAACGTCCCGCCGACCGCAAGCATCCCTTCGGTTTCGGACGCATCGAGTATTTCAGCGCCATCATCATCGCCGTCATCGTGCTCTCGGCGGGCATCACCTCGCTCATCGAGTCGGTGAAGAAGATCTTCAACCCCACGGAGCCGGGCTACACGACGGTGACGCTCGTGGTCATCGTGGTGGCCATCGCGGTGAAGATCGTGTTGGGGCTGTTCGTGAAACGCAAGGGCACGCAGCTGAAGAGCGACGCGCTGATTGCCTCCGGCTCCGACGCGCTGTTCGATGCCATCATCACGTTGGCAACCCTCGTGTCGGCAGGCATTATGCTGCTGTGGAACGTCTCCATCGACGGCTACCTCGGCGCGCTCATCTCGCTGGTCATCATCAAGGCCGGTATCGAGATGCTCGCCTCGCCCGTCAACGAGCTGTTGGGCGCCAGCATCCCGGCGGAGCTCACCTCCCAGATCAAGCAGGAGGTCGGCGAGTTCGAGGGCGTACACGGGGTGTATGACCTCATCCTCCACAACTACGGTCCCGACGTGAAGATCGGCTCGCTGCACGTCAGCGTCTATGACACGATGTCGGCGCACGACATCCACGGGCTCACGCGCAAGATTTCCACGCAGATGTTTATACGGCACGGCATCATTATGACCGTCGGCGTTCATGCCATCGCCACCGGCGAGAACCGGATGTCCGAGTTGCAGGTGAAAGTGATACAGACGTTGTCCGCCCACCAAGAGATTGTGCAGGTACACGGTTTCTACTATTCGGAGCGCGACAAGATGCTCTCCGTCGATGTGGTCCCCGACATCTCCGTCCACGATGATGCCGCCCTCATCGCGCAGCTCACCGCC
>JAIKYR010000140.1 GCA_024682995.1 Bacteroidales bacterium
GGTGCTGACGGGAATTGAACCAGTGACACACGGATTTTCAGTCCGTTGCTCTACCAACTGAGCTACAGCACCATCTCAGTTTTTGAGGCTGCAAAAATACACTTTTTTTTATTACTCCGTTTAATTTTTATAAAAAATTTTTATCTTATTGGAAACCAACAAAATACAACTATTCATCCCACTGTTTTGCTATCGGGATTCGTTCACGGAAGGTCTGCAGTTTTTCAAAATCCAACTCTACTATAAGGATTTGCTCCTGATTTTGCGCAGCGGCGGCCACTTTTCGTCCTTCATAATCGAAGACGGCGGTGCCGCCGACATGGGGAAAGCCGTTGCCATCTACGCCCACGCGGTTCACTACGATGGCGTAGGCCTGGTTCTCAATGGCGCGGGCGGCGGCCAGTTGCTGCAAGATCTCTTCCCGAGGTGCAGGGAAATTCGCCACATACACCAGACAATCGTACGCATACTGCCCATTATCATAATGATTACGGCTCCACACGGGAAAACGCACATCGTAGCAAATCAACGGTAAAAAGCGGTACCCTAACGTGGAAATGATGGTTCGGCTTTGTCCAGCCGTACATAAGGCCTGCTCATCACCGAAGAAAAGATGCTTTTTGTCATACTGTCCAAGCAAGCCTTCCGGCGAATACCAATGCAGCCGGTTGAAAACCTGGTCTTGTTCCGCAACCGGCAAGGATGCCACCACATTGGCATTTTGTTGGCGGGCCGTTTGCTGCAGAAAATCCAGACATTGTGCGCTCCACGCGCGCGCCTCCTCCCGCAAGACAGAGGAAAACCCGCACGCGAACATCTCCGGAAACACCAACAAATCGACGGGTTTTATCAACTCGCGCTCCAGCATCTCCGCATAATGGTGCAGATTGTGCTCCATCGCGTGCGGTTGGATGTCCGCCTGTACAAGTCCTACCGTCACCATGACCTAATACTGGATTTCCACGCGGTCGCCCACCTGAAGGTCGGCCAAAGCCGCCACCCTACCCTGATACATCGTAATCTCTATACAGCCCAGCGAGTTGATGGTGAAGCACATCTCCTTTTCAGGCCGTGTTTTGTCATAGAACTTGCTGATTTTCCATGTGTTCTTGGATTGGATTTCCGCCGTGAACGGATTGTTGCCCACAGCCTTCACGAACATGTCCACGGGAATGTTGGTGATGGCGTTGCAGTTGGCATCAATGTAAATAATTTCACCCTCAATGCTCTTCTGGATGGGAATGTGGATGGCGGCAGGCGTGATTTTGCGCTCAAAATGGTCGTAGGGTTGTGTATAGGCGTCCACAGAGCCTTTCACAACAGCCTTGGCCAAGCGGATTATTTGCTGCAGCGGGTCCAGACCATCCTCGGAGGAATATTTTCTGCCCGCCAGCGCCGTTTCACCGCCGAACATCAGATGGAAAACCCCGTTGTCTTCCCCGATGAAGATGTGGCCGTCGTGGACCAGCATCACCGGCGAGAAGTAGGCGGTGGCCGACGCGTTGGTCAATAGCAGATGGATGGAGCCTTCCGGGAAACTGCGGTAGCTCTGCCGCATCAGGAACGCGGTCTGCGACAGATTGAACATATCCACATAATGCGTAATATCCAGCAGATTCGCTTCGGGAATTTCGGAAAGCAGCGTTCCTTTGAACATGGCTACGTAGGGGTCTCTCTGACGCCAGTCACTAATAAGGGTGATAATCGGTCTCATCGGCATTGCAGGTTTTTTACAAGGTGCAAAAGTATGTAAAAAATAGTTATCTTTGCCCGCTTAAAAAAATTATGGTACGCACGCTTTTAACCATTATTGGAGAATATTTTATCTTTCTGCGCAAGGTTTTTTCCAAGCCGGACAAATGGAATATTTTCTTCAAAAAACTCATCGGCGAGATGGACGCGATGGGCATCGGCTCTATGCTGATTGTCAGCATCGTATCCATTGCCATGGGCAGCGTAATCACCACGCAGACGGCGCTGCAGATTGAGAGCAGCTGGATTCCCGCCTGGACGGTGGGTTTCGTGTCACGCACCTCCATCGTGATGGAACTCTGCCCCACCATCATCAGCCTGCTGCTGGTAGGCAACTTGGGTTCACGCATCACCGCCGAGATTGGTAGTATGCGCGTTACGGAACAGATTGACGCCTTGGAGGTTATGGGGTTGAATCCCGCTTCCTACATGGTGCTGCCCAAGGTGCTGGCCTCCATGATTGTGAACCCGCTGCTAATTATCTTCAGCATATTCTTCGCCATCATCGGCGGCTTCATCACCGTCATCATCACGGGCTGCGTGTCGCCCTACAACTTCATGGACGGCCTCACCTACTGCTTCCGGGTGTACGACATCATCTACGCCCTCACCAAGACCTTCTTCTTCGCCTTTGTGATGTCCACGGTCTCCTCCTTCTTCGGCTACCGCATCGAAGGGGGTGCATTGGAACTCGGCAAGGCCAGCACCCAAGGTATTGTGGTATCCAGCTTCATCATTCTGGTGTTGAACGTGTTAATAACGCAAATCATGCTTTAAAACCCTGCCCCGATGATAGAAATCAACCACGTATCGAAATTCTTTGGAGAAAAACAGGTGCTGTTTGACATCAACACATGTTTTGAAGAGGGCAAGGTGAACCTCATTATCGGCCGTTCCGGATCGGGTAAGACCGTGCTGATGAAATGCCTGGTGGGCTTGCACTCCCCGGAAGAAGGGGAGGTGCTGTACAACGGGCGCGACTTCCACCATATGCCCGACAGCGACCAGCGGAAACTGCGCGCCGAGATGGGCATGGTGTTCCAAGGCTCCGCCCTGTTCGACTCAATGACCATTCAGGAAAACGTCATGTTTCCCCTGGATATGTTTACCGAAACGCCATTCGCAGAAAAGCTCGACCGCGTGAACTTCTGTTTGGAATGTGTTGATCTCCCAGGGGTTAACAAACTCTATCCAGCTGAGTTGAGCGGCGGCATGAAGAAGCGCGCCGCCATCGCACGCGCACTTGCCTGCAATCCCAACTACCTGTTCTGCGACGAGCCCAACTCCGGCCTTGACCCCAGAACTTCCCTGATGATTGACGAACTCATCACCAAAGTGACGCACGAATTCAACATCACCACCGTGGTCAACACCCACGACCTTAACTCTGTCATCACCATCGGCGAAACCATCTCCTTCATCTACCAAGGCACGCTGGGCTGGCGGGGCAACAAGGATTCCGTGCTGATCTCTGATTGCAAGGAACTCAATGAATTCATCTACGCCCAACCGCTCACCCAACGAATCCGAGAACATCTCTAAACATGAACTTCATTGATATTCTGGTTCTTATCCCTTTGTGCTGGTATGGCTTCCGAGGTTTTAAAAACGGTCTCATCTACGAGATAGCCTCCATTGCGGCCATCATATTAGGTGTGTGGTTCGCGTACCACTTTTCCGACTGGCTGGCCGTCATGCTCACCGATGTGCCCTTGGCCAAACCCGTGGCCTTCATCCTGATTTTCGTCTCCGTGCTGCTTTTGGTCCATCTGGCCGGCAAACTTGTAACCAAAATCGTGAAATTAGCCATCCCCGGCATCATCGACCATATCTTTGGGCTGTTGTTCGGCGTGGCAAAAGTGGTGGTGGTATTCAGCGCGCTGTTTTACGCCATCCAGATCATCGACCCCCACGGCATTTTATTAAAAAAAGAAACGATCGAAAAATCCATAACCTATCCCTATATCGCACCGATTGTGCCCCATGCACTCCATTGGGACACCCCTTCGGAGCCCGAATGTTAAAACCGCATTATTATGACAATGAAGGAAATAGAACAGGAACTGATCAGTGAATTTGAGATGTTCGATGATTGGATGGACAAATACAACTACATCATCGAATTGGGCAAGGAACTCCCCATGATCGACCCGCAATACAAAACGCCGGAATATCTGATTGACGGTTGTCAGTCGCAAGTGTGGCTCCACGCCGACCTGCAGGACGGCAAGGTGCTGTTCACCGCCGACAGCGATGCCATCATCACCAAAGGGATTGTAAACCTGCTCATCCGCGTGCTGTCGGGCCGCACACCGCAGGAGATCATCGACAACGACCTGTCGTATTTGGATGCAATTGGATTGAAAGAGCACCTCTCCCCCACCCGTTCCAACGGGCTGGCTTCCATGATCAAGCAAATCAAGATGTACGCCATAGCCTTCCAGGCCAAGACGCAGTTGTCATAATATCCGGTAAAATCAGGTTTTTACAGGCGGGCGTCCACCGTTTCACGCGGGAGCACGCCTTTCACATCATACACCACACCGCCCGCGCACGTGAGCTCACGCACGTTCAGCGTCTGGAACTCCTTGTGCGCCACCGCCAGAATGACGGCGTCATACGGGCCCGCGGGTAATTCGTTGACGACAGGCACGCCATACTCGTGGCGCACATGCTCCACATCGGCCCACGGATCGTAAATGGTGATGTTGTCGGTGTATTCTTTTAACGTATGGTAGATGTCCACCACCTTTGTGTTGCGGATGTCGGGACAATTCTCCTTGAAGGTAATGCCAAGAATGAGAATCTTCGCATCTTTCACCACCAAACCCTTCTTGTTCATGCACTTGATGGTCTGGTTGGCCACATACGCGCCCATGCCGTCGTTGAGTCGGCGGGCATTGCTCATCACGCGCGGCAGCACACCATAAACCTGCGCTTTTTGAATAAGATAGTAGGGATCCACGGAAATGCAGTGACCACCCACCAGACCGGGACTCAGCTTGATGAAATTCCATTTGCTGGCCGCCGCCTCAATTACGTCGTGGGTGTCGATGCCCATGGCGTTGAAGATCTTGGCTAACTCGTTCATAAAGGCAATGTTGACATCCCGCTGGGAGTTTTCGATGATCTTGGAAGCCTCCGCCACCTTGATGGACGGAGCCTTGTGCGTGCCGTTCACCAGCACGGAGTTATATACATCATCCACCAAATCAGCGATTTCCGGGGTGGAGCCCGACGTCACCTTCTTGATTTTCTCCACCGTATGGGTCTTGTCGCCCGGATTGATGCGCTCAGGGGAATAGCCTGCGAAGAAGTCGGTGTTGAACTTCAACCCTGAGACTCTCTCCACCACCGGCAGGCACTCTTCTTCCGTCACGCCCGGATACACTGTGGACTCATACACCACAATATCGCCTTTAGAAATCACCTTCCCGACGGTCTCGCTGGCCCCCCACAGGGGTTTGAGGTCGGGACGGTTGTTCTCGTCTACTGGCGTAGGCACGGCCACCACGTAGAAATTGCAGTCGCGAATGTCTTCCAATTCGGCGGTGCAGCGGAATCCGTGCTTTTGTATAGCCTCCTGGAGCAATTCGTCGTCCACCTCCAGCGTGGCGTCATGGCCCTCCATAAGAGCCCGCACACGCTCCCGGTTCAAATCATATCCCATGGTGGGGTATTTGGTGGAAAAAAGGCGGGCCAGCGGCAAGCCCACATAGCCCAGTCCGATAACGGCAATCCGAATATCCTTATCCATATTTTCTAATGATTAAAAGAGTTTTTGAACGTCCGTTTTCAGCACGGTAAGCGCTTTTTCCACCACCGGCTTCTCCGCTGCGGCAATCAGCAGCGCTTCAGCGTATTCGAGGCTGTTAGCGTTGGGGTCCATCTGCTCGGCCACCGTATTGACAATCGTGATGATGTCATCCTTGGCATCGCAAATCTGTTTCCAGACCGCCGGAGCGATGTAGATCTGTTGCGACAGATTGTGCTCGAACTCGCCACGGATGGCCGTCAGCAGCAGATTCTGCTCCTGCGCCACGGTCAGCCCGTCGCCATGGATACGCATCACCAGCTGGTTGGGCTCAATGCGTTCCAGATACAAAGCCATACGCTCGTAGGCCTGCAGCCGGAGCGGCAACACGATACCCTTGACTGTTTTGCCGTTGTCCATAGCTTGCATCTTCAGCGACCGTTCCGTGAACAGCTTGGCCAAAAACACCACGGCTATAAGCGCCAAACAGGCGATAATAATTGCGGTATAGTTCATTGTTGTTTTATTAAGATATTAAAAATTAAGATGTTAAATTATGAAAATGCGATACATCCCCATAATCTAACATCTTAATCCTGCTAAAATATTTTAGCCGCAATAGAAATACTCATGAACCATCTTGGCCATGATGGACGGATCCTTTTCGATTTCTTTGCGGATATTCTTGTCGTTAAAGGATTTCAGCTGTTTAATGATATCATCTATCATCTCGCCGTTAAAAACGCCGTGACGCTCGAAAATATCGCGATGCGCGCTCAATTCGTCAGCAGACTCCCAACAGGATGCCGGCAGCTGGGCCAGGCTTTCGAGGAGTTTCTTGTTCTCGGCCTTGTGGATATTGACATCCACATAGGTCTTCTTGGCGAAATCGAGAGCTCCTTCCATCTCGAAGCCGTGGCGGGCGGCGCACACCAGACCGGCAATCAACAGGTAGATGTCGGCAGAGCCGTCCGGGCAGCGGAACTCGACCGTCTGCTTCTGCGAACGGTCCTTGTTGACAGCCTTCTCCAGCGGGTTGAGGTCGGCCACGATGTCGTTCTTGTGCGTCCAGCCCAGAGGCACGCGGACGAGCACGGAACGGTTACGGTCGCCCCAGCATACGGACGTGGGTGCCTCCTGATGCGGCACCAGACGGAAATAAGAGGTTGGGTTGGTGTTGCCGAAGGCCGTCAGTGAGCTGGCGCAGGTCATATAACCGGCGATTGCCGTCTTGGCGATGGAATTGAGCTTGCCCTTAGTAACATATTGGTTTTTGCCGTTCTTATCCACGATGCAGGTGTGGATGTGCAGACCGCTGCCAGCCTTACCCGTCGTGATCTTCGGAGAGAAGGTTACATCCAAGCCATACTGATAAGCCAAGTTGCGGATAATCCACTTGGCCAGAATTAGTTGGTTAGCAGCCTCTTGGGCATCCGTGACGAGGAATTCAATCTCGTTCTGCTCATAGATTTTGCCGTCCAAGGTAAAATTGCCCACTTCGGAGTGACCATATTTGATCATGCCGCCGGCCTTGGCGATGTTGTACATACACTCGGCACGGAAGCTCTCGAACTTGGTAAACGGAGCCGACTCATGGTAGCCGCGCTGATCCGGAATGGTGTAAAGATCTTCGGCATCGCCAATCACATAATATTCAAGTTCACCCATAGCCTGGAAATACATGCCCGTCACATCCGTGAACGACTTGCAAGCTTTGCGCAGGATATATTCAGGAGAGTTCTCTAACGGTTTTCCATCCTTGTTATAATAGGAACAAAGGAAGGAAAGCGTCGGGATTTCCGCAAACGGGTTGATGAAGGCGGTGGAGAAACGCGGAATCACATAGAGGTCAGAGGAACCTGCGTGGATGAAGGCCGGGAAGATGTTGGAACCATCCACGCGCTCACCGTTGGAAAGGATCTGCTCCAGATACTCGCGGCTGTTCAGGATGAAGCCCAGCGTTTTCAAACGACCGTCACCAGCAACATAATGGAAGTTGATCATTCGGATTTCCTGTTCTTCCACAAATTTGATCATGTCGGCTTTAGTGAACTCCTTCGGACTTTTCTTCAAATAGTTTACCAAAGGATTCAGACTCATAGTTGTACTTTCTTTCATATATGTTATTTTTTTATGTTAGATGCAAAATCACGGGTGCAAAGATAGCACAAAATATTGGGATTTTCAGCGGGTTTTATAATAGAATAAAAATAAGGCTACCAAGTGATTCTTTCCACGCGAAATTCACGACTGTCGTGTTTGAGCAGATAATAGATAGCGTCCTCATCCTCAGCTAATATGCGCAGGAAATACTCATAATTGGATGTCATGGCCGGTTGCGCCGGATATGGGTATTTTCCGGATGTATAAAGCACCGTATTTTCCAACTCGTCGCCTTTACCCGTTTTGGAGAGCACCACACAGCATTGTTCGGCGCGGTTTTCCTGTAATAGCGTCCACATCCGATGGTTGCCCGGCCCGAAGTTGTCTTTATGCTCATTATACAGCAGATAGATGTCACCATCATGCACAAAAACACCAGGCTCGTTGACACGCACGTAGTATAAAGGATATTCCCTGGTGGTTGTGGCTCGCGGATAGACACTGGTGTGCAGCACTTCACCTTTCGGCGACAGCGTCGTGCAGAACAGATTCCGCGACATATAGCCGAAAATCTCATCCCATCCACCACTGGTGGAGATGACAACGCCTATCCGCGCACGCATGTTCTGCTCTCCCACCAGCAATATTTTGCCGTCTTTCAGCTCCCTTATCTCATGGATATAGGGAAGGAATTTATGTGCTTCCGAATGGTAAACATCCACATTGTAAACATATCCTTCCGGACTGTCGGGAAGTTCCAGATCCGACTCCACACGTTCCACCCGACCGTCCTCATCCACAAAATAGGTCCAAAGCTGGCCTGAATTGCGCCCTTCCGGACACACCACCCCACTGATAACCAGACGATTGTCCTTCAGCAGACCCTTACCGCAATGAAATACGGCATTCCTCCCCACATATTCCACAATATTCTCCACCCCATTTTGGTTAAAAACGGTTATATGCAGTGAATCCTGGATTTTGTTAATGATATTGGACGCGCTGCCATATTCGGCCATATACACCACCCCGCTGTTTGTAAGATAGAAAGGAGTATTCTCATTGATGAACCAATTGGCCGTATTATGCTGGTGCCAAAGAAGCGTTCCCTCCTGGTCAAACACGGCTATATCTGTCTCATGCTGTGGTATCTTGTAGGAATGGGGTTTCAACACCGTCATAATGGCGAATTTGGAATGGTCTTCCGAAAAATCTATCTGATAATAATAGAGATCCTTCCCGTTTTTCGGAACACTGTACATTGGTTCGAAGGCCAGTTTCTTTATTTTCTGCATGTATTTTGAAAAAGTGCCCTTCATGTAATCGATGGATTTTGTCTTCTTATTGTTCACCTTTGTCACGGCACAAAACAAGTCTCCCTTTGGGAAAACGAAGCGGCAGTCGAGGTCGTCATCCACATTCAACTCGCTCATTTTGCGAGTCTCCTTATTATAACGGTAGATACGGAGGTCCTCCACACTGCCGTTCATTCCTGGGTTCAGAGTGGCGAAAACCAATTCATTCTGGTTGTTTTCCAACACCCAAACGGAGGCGGTGCGTACCATGGTGGCTTCCGGACCGTCCAAGGTGGTGGTCTGGGCATGCGACACTGAAAACATCAGCCATACACTGACAAGCAATAAAAAACGTTTCATTTCCTTAATATTTTTGTGACTGCAAAGATACGACAAAAATATTGAAACAACAAAAAAGGGGCCGGCGAAATGCCGGCCCCTTTGGGGGGTTCGTATCCTCTACCAGGGTTACTTCGTGATGAAGACCTTGTAGTTGGCCATGCCGTTCTCCGTGCTCAGGCGTACCATGTACGTGCCCGTGGCCACGTTCAG
>JAIKYR010000048.1 GCA_024682995.1 Bacteroidales bacterium
TATTTCAATGAAAGTAATATATTTTGCAGAGCATTTTGATACACCTGTCACAGGTGGTGCCTTGCGCCCGTATCAGATGGCAAAGAGGCTGATACAGAAAGGTCATCAGGTTACAATGGTGTGCGGTGGAGACCATAAGAGACTCGGGTTGTCAGCTACGAGCAATAATAATATATATCGTGGTGACATTGACGGTATAGATGTCGTTCAGATCTCGCTTCCTTACTCGAACAAAGACAGCGTTGGCAAACGAGCTGTTATTTTCCTGAAGTTTGCCAGAAAAGCCGTCGGGTTGGCATTGAAAGAGGACTATGACCTGCTGTTTGCCACTAGCACGCCGCTAACAGATGGTCTGCCCGGCATTGCGGCTAAATGGTTCCGCAGGAAGAAGTTTGTCTTCGAGGTGCGAGATCTTTGGCCGGAACTACCCAAGGCTTTGGGGATGAAGAATCCGTTCTTCCTATGGGGTATGAGTGTGCTGGAGAAGCGCAGTTACCATGCCGCTGATGCCTGTATAGGGCTCTCGCCCGGAATATGCGAAGGTATCCGCCGTCGTAGCCAGAAAGGCAAACCCATCGCAATGGTGCCCAATGGATGTGACTTGGATTTGTTCGCCCCATCGGATGAGAAGCCTGATGCTATCGCCGGAGTAAAAGCAACTGACATAGTTGCGGTCTTTACCGGAGCCCATGGTATCGCCAATGGTTTGGATGCGGTACTGGATATGGCTGCGGTGTTGAAACGCCGTGGCCGAAATGATGTGAAGATGGTGTTCGTTGGAGAAGGGAAAATGAAACAGCACCTGATGGATCGTGCCGAGAAAGAGGAGTTGGGCAACTGCATTTTCTTAGGGCAGATGCCCAAGAAGGAACTGAATGAGGTGATGAAGCGTGCCGACATTGGACTGATGGTCCTGGCCAATGTGTCTGCTTTCTATTATGGCACCTCGCCCAATAAGTTCTTCGATTATATTGCTTCCGGTCTTCCTGTGGTGAACAACTATCCGGGCTGGTTGGCTGATATGATTAATGAAAATCGATGCGGCATCGCCGTAGAGCCAGAAAACGCTGATGCATTTGCTGATGCTGTTATTAAATTGGCGGAGAACCCAGTGTTACGTAAAGAATGTGGCAAGAACGGAAGGGCCTTGGCAGAACGAGAGTTCGCGAGAGATTTGTTGGGTGGCAAGTTTGTGGAGTTCCTGGAGCAAACGGCAAAATGAGTAGAGATGCTTTACAAATTAGCACATATAATTAAAGACAGATTTCCTTTTGTTTGGGATGTCGTGGAGAAAGTGAATGAATGGTTGTTTGTGATGCGGTATGGACGGAAAACGAAACGTATCACGGTTAAGGCAGTACCCGATGGGTATGAACTGAAGCACTTACGGGATGTCCCTGCTGAGAGAATTGAGGCATTCTTCGCGCATCAGCCCAAGGAGGCTTTCTCCTATTTCCGTCCGCATCCATTTGACAAGAAGAGCATTGTGCGGTTGCAGAAGAACGGCTCGTATCTGGCCTACTTGCTGATTGATAAGTTAAACGGACAGATTGCGGGATATTGCTTTAATAGGTGTTTTTTCCAGGGGAGGGGATTCCGAGGAAGAATGGTGGATATAGACTATCGAGGGAAAAGGCTTGGAACGGCGATGAACAGGATACTGAATGAGGTTGGTTTTGGCATTGGGCTGAGACTTTTCGAATCGGTGTCTAAGGATAATGTGGCATCATACCGTTCGGCCTTGTCGGCCAGTAATGTCAGGGTAGTTGAGGAGATGGACAATCATGAACTTTTTCTAGAAATTTTGCCAGATTAATCATTGCTATTGGTGTGGATAAGAATTTGAGTGTGTTTTTTGAATTGGTGAGGGCATGGCTCTGGGAGAAATGTAGCAGTTAATGGGAAAGGGTTAAAGGTCAATGGTTTTCCCATAAGCATTAGCGATAGTGTTGTTTTTTTGCCAATGTCTAAGAGTTGACTGCTACGCAATCGGTGGTAGGTTTTGTGGCTGCGGGGATAGAGATTCTCCAGGGTGACTTTGTGCCTAAGGTGATAAGGCTGTATTTTACGGGAAGTACGTTGAAACAGGAAAAACGGAACCAGACGATGAACTGGTTCACGGCTGAGGTGGTAGATCGGATGTACAAGAAGGGCTTGCATCCGCTGCAGGAGAAAGGTCAGAGATTGGCAGAGTGAAACGAAAGACCATCGTGGAGGTCGGTTGGCGAGGTGGATTTATTCTTTGCAAAAGAGAATTAAGGAAAGCAGCCGACTTTTCACGGATCTTTCGGGCAACGTGGTACTGAATGCACGATACACAAAAAGATTCGGGTGGTCATCGCCCCTTGGTTCATTGAAATTCACGGAACGCCACGCAGCAGACTTTCAACACGTTAAGACAAGGTGATTGATGCAGTGCAGGCTGATATATTCATAAATGGGAAATAACGTGTGTGGAGAGTAGGGGAGACGAACGTGCAACTGCCCTGTGTAGGTGATGATGTTTCTTTGTATTAACCCATTTTGTTAAGCTTTGTTATAAAGGTGGTGGTGTCGCTGCGGCAGGTGAGCGACTGGTGCCGCCTGTTGTGGCCTTACCGCGAGACACTGGATGTGAAGAAGGTGGAATCGATCCTCCGACGGATGGGGCTGGTAAGTGAGTGGAAAAGCGTTTGCGCACTTGGCGGTGAACGACCTCGGGATGCCGGCAGAGGTGATGCCGATGTATGATGATGCGGCGAAATGGGGCCGGATGGCGGAACGTATCAAGGCTTTCTTGATGTCGGTTGGTAACTTCGGACATAACAGGGATATGAGCAATTATGGCAGGTATCCGTTACTGGTGCGGAAGTGCATCTTGATGGGGCATTGTGTGGGTGTCCTTTTGAACCATGCGAGGATATTCCCGCTGGACTCATTGCGGTTATTCCCGGCTATGCTGGTGAATAGGGTGAGGAGTGCGGTCAATGGAGAAGGATAAAAGAAAATTCGTATGATACTGAAATGGATATTTGACAGAGTGGTCTCGCTGCTGGGACTGCTAATTCTGTGGCCGGTGCTGGTGGTGGTGGCCATCCTGATAAGGGTGAAGATGCCGGGAGGGCCGGTGCTATTCGTGCAGAAGCGTGTGGGGAAGGACGGGAAGTTGTTCGCCTGTCATAAGTTCCGCACGATGAGGGTCGACCACAACGGTTCGACGGTGTCCGTGGCAGGCGACAGTCGCATCACCCCGCTGGGGGCGAAGTTACGTCACTACAAACTGGATGAACTGCCGGGCCTGTGGGACGTGTTCATCGGCAAGATGAGTTTTGTGGGGCCTCGACCTGACGTACCGGGTTATGCGGACAAGTTGATGGGCGACGACCGTGACGTGTTGAAGTTGCGGCCGGGGATTACGGGTCCGGCGACGCTGAAGTATCGTCTGGAAGATGAGTATCTCGCAAATGCAAGGGAGTTGGTCGTTAACCTTAACCATAACGATAACGTTAGCTTTGACGCAATGAGTGACCAGGAGGTAGCGATTTGGTACAACGACAACGTGATTTACCCGGACAAGGTGCGGCTGAACTGCTATTACTATCGGCACTATTCGTTCGTGAAGGATATCCAGATGATCCTATGCACGGTGCTGGGCCGAAAGATGAAGTATGCGGGGGAGGAGATATAAAAAGAATTAACATATTTATTTTTATCATAATTATGGCAGAAAGAAAAAGAATTTACCTGTGCCTGGCGCATATGAGCGAGGAGGGCTGGGAGCAGAAGTACATCAAGGAAGCATTCGATACCAACTGGGTCGTCCCCCTTGGACCCAATGTGAACGGATTTGAAAAAGACCTCGAAGACTTTGTTGGGGAGGGGAAACGAGTTGTGGCTCTGTGTTCTGGTACGGCCGCTGTCCACCTTGGTCTGCTTGCATGTGGCGTTGGCCCTGGCGATGAAGTGCTTGTGCAGAGTTTTACTTTCTGCGCATCGACGCATCCGATTACTTATCTTGGCGCTACTCCGGTCATGATTGACTCGGAACCGGACACTTGGAATATGGATCCGGACCTGTTGGAAAAGGCCATCTTGGACCGTATCGAAAAAACGGGGAAGAAGCCCAAGGCGATTGTGCCGGTAGCTCTGTATGGTATGCCGTACAAGGCAGACCGAATTATGGAGATTGCGAACCGCTATGAGATTCCTGTCGTTGAAGATGCGGCTGAAGGATTTGGTTCAAAGTACAAGGGACAGGTTCTTGGTACATTTGGCAAGTTCGGTGTGCTGAGTTTCAATGGCAACAAGATGATTACTACCTCGGGCGGTGGCGCGCTGATTTGTCCGGATGCGGAGCTTTGGCAGAAGATTATGTGGTATGCCACGCAGGCTCGTGAGAGTTATCCGTACTATCAGCACGAGGCAATTGGCTACAACTACCGTCTATCGAACATCTGTGCAGGCATTGGCCGCGGCCAGATGACGATTGTGAACGATCACTTGGCACATCATAAGCACGTTCAGGCTCTATACGAAAAGCTTTTTGCTGATGTTTCTGGCATCAAGATGCATTCCCAGCCCGCTGGTGGCGATTACGATTCAAATTACTGGCTCTGCACTTTCACACTCGATCCTTCAGTTCGAATCAAGGGACAAGAAAATGCCTATAAGACGATTGTTAAAGGTGCCGTTGGAGGCGCTGCCGGTGTGATTCA
>JAIKYR010000054.1 GCA_024682995.1 Bacteroidales bacterium
AATACCTCGGCAAGATCTTCCGCGACGAGATGAACAAGGTCAACAGCCCGCTCATCTTCACGCACACGTCCCAGGCTTCCTTGCCGTTGGTGGGTTGGATGATGATGGCGTTGAGGAGGCCCTTGCCGCGGATTTGTTTGATGAGCGGGCTGTTCACCTTGTTCATCTCATCGCGGAAGATTTGGCCGAGGTATTCGGCGCGTTCGGCGAGTTTTTCCTCTTTCACCACTTCGAGGGCGGCGATGCCCACGCGGCAGGCGATGGGGTTGCCACCGAAGGTGGAACCATGCTCACCCGGTTTGATATTGAGCATGATGTCGTCATCGGCCAGCACAGCAGACACCGGCATGGTACCGCCGGAGAGGGCCTTGCCGAGGATCAGGATGTCGGGGCGCACGCCTTCGTGGTCGCAGGCCAGCATCTTGCCCGTACGAGCGATACCCGTCTGCACCTCGTCGGCCATAAACAGCACGTTGTGGGCCTTGCAGAGGTCGTAGCATTTCTTCAGATATCCGTCGTCCGGCACATAGACACCAGCCTCGCCTTGGATGGGTTCCACGAGGAAACCGCATACCATGGGATCTTCGAGGGCCTTGGCCAGCGCGTTCACATCGTTGTACGGGATTTTGATGAAGCCCGGGGTGAAGGGACCGAAACCGGCGTAGGCGTCCGGGTCGATGGAGAGGGATATGATGGTGATGGTACGTCCGTGGAAGTTGCCTTCGCAGACGATGATCTTGGCCTGGTTCTCAGGGATGCCCTTCTTGTCGTAACCCCAACGGCGGGCGAGTTTCAAGGCGGTCTCGTCAGCCTCGGCACCGGAGTTCATGGGCAGCACCTTGTCATAGCCGAACGTTTCCGTGACGTATTTCTCATAGGGTCCCAGACAGTCGTTGTAGAATGCACGGGAGGTCAGGCAAACCTTCTGGCACTGGTCCATCATGGCGGCGATGATCTTCGGGTGGCAGTGACCCTGGTTGACGGCGGAATAGGCGGAGAGGAAATCGTAGTATTTCTTGCCCTCCACGTCCCATACGAACGGACCTTGGCCGCGCGATATGACGACATCCAGCGGATGATAGTTGTGGGCGCCGTATCTGGCTTCCATGTCAATAGCTTGCTGACTTGTAGTAATTTTTTCTACCATAGTGATTTGTATTAAAATATTAATTGTGTGAATTTCATAAAGAAACGGCTGCAAATATAGGATTTTTTTTTGTATTTTTGCCACCGATTATTAAAAAGTGAATACTATGAAGAGATGTTTCTTTCTCCTTGTATGTGCGGCTGCACTGCTGGCAACCCTCTCATCCTGCCAGCCCAATGTGGAAGTCTATAACCCCAAATGCAAAATCAGCAAGATTTGGTACCGCAGTGAAGTGGGCGATCCGGCTGAGGTTTACCAGTATGACAAGAAAGGCATGCTGATGAACATTACCATCGACTCGTTGGAGACATACGACTTTACCTATAATAAGGATAAAACGGTGGCCAAAGTGGTCCATGTGGGTGAGAAGTACACCGAAACCATCGACATGACCTATGATGACGATGGGCTTATCAAAACGATGACCTATTCCATGAATGACACGGTACGTCAGGAGGCGGAGTTCACCCGCGATGAGGAGACTGCCCGCATCAAGCATGTGGAGGAGACTTACGACAAGTCCTTCTTTGACCGTTATTATATTATGTACAAGAGCAAACTCTACAATTCCTATATGGGCAATGCCGAGCGTATCTGCAAAATGGTAGAGCAGAGCGGTGCGAAAGGACTTACCCTGCATTGCAGCATGGATATCAAATATTATCCCGGAAAGAAGGAAAAGGAGTACAAGAATATCGCCTCCATCGTGCAACGCTATCCCGACCTTCGCCAGGAGGTGACACGCACGTTCACGTATGACACTACGACGTTCAACCCCTTCTACGGCATGACGTATGCCTACGCGGGATTCGCCGGATATTATGTCAACAACAAAGCCACGGAGGAGGAGATTGTGCGCACCGACGGCATCGTTACCCGCCAGGTGTCCTACACATATAAGTATGAGGGCGAGCATTTCCTCAACGACAAGCGCTATCCGCGGCAGTTTATCACCATTTCTTCCGAAAATTATATTCCCATTAGAACGTATATCCTGTACGCCAAGTAGCCCTCCCTCATGAAACTGCATCAGGCCGGAAGAATAATCATCATCGTCAGCCTGCTGACGATAATCTTGGCAACCATTTGCTATGTGCTGTTCCTCGCCAACCTGTGGTGGGCGAATGTGGTGTTCTATGCCGTGATGATTGTTCTGGGTGCGCTGATCGTGCGTTTCTTCCGCGTCCCATACCGTATTGTCAACCGGGTGGACAACGGGGTGCTTGCTCCGGCGGACGGCACTATCCTCTCGGTAGGGCCAGCCTTCGAATATGAGTATTTCAAGGACGAGCGCATCAAGATTTCCATTTTCATGTCCATCCATAACGTGCATGTGAACAGCTACCCGATGGACGGCACCATCGAATATACGGCCTACCATCCTGGAAAATATGTGCTGGCCAAGCTGCCAAAATCGTCGGTGGACAACGAGCACAACACTATTGTGGTGGCCCGCAACGAGCAGGAAAAAGTCCTTTTCCGTCAGATTGCCGGCTTCATTGCCCGCCGCATTATCAGTTACCCTGAGGTGGGCGATGTGGTCAAGCAAGGCGACGAGGTCGGGATGATCAAATTCGGCTCCCGTGTGGATGTCTTTCTCCCGCTTGACGCGCAGGTGGCTGTGTCCAAAGGCGACAAGGTGGTGTCGAAGAAGACTGTGCTGGCCTATTTCTAACCGCAGCGTATGAAACTCAGCATCATCATCGTCAACTACAATGTCTCATGTTTTCTGGAACAGGCTTTGAACTCGGTGTTCAAGGCCCTGAAAGGCGTGGACGGTGAGGTTTTTGTGGTGGATAACCACTCCGCAGACAACTCTTTGGAGATGCTGGCCTCCCGTTTTCCGCAGGTGCATGTCATTGCCAATGAGGAGAATGTGGGTTTTGCTCGCGCCAACAACCAGGCTATCCGTATCTCCACGGGCGAATATGTGCTGTTGCTCAATCCTGACACGCTGGTGGAGGAGGACACGTTTGTGAAATGTCTGCGTTTTATGGATGAAACGCCGGATGCCGGCGGGCTAGGGGTGAAGATGGTGAACGGCAAGGGCGAGTTCCTTCCCGAGTCCAAGCGCGGAATCCCGTTCCCGGCAGTGGCTTTCTACAAGCTGTTCGGCCTGTCGAAACTGTTTCCCAAGTCGCGCCGGTTCGGCACATACCACCTGACCTATCTCAGCAACGATGAAATCCACTCCGTGGAGGTGCTGTCGGGGGCCTTCATGATGCTGCGCCGCAGCGTGCTTGATAAGGTGGGACTGCTGGATGAGGACTATTTTATGTATGGTGAGGATATTGACCTGTCATACAGAATTTTACAAGGAGGCTATAAGAACTATTATTTTCCAGAAACCCGGATTATCCATTATAAGGGCGAAAGCACCAAGACGGGAAGTCTGAATTATGTGTATGTCTTTTATAAGGCGATGCAGATTTTCGCCCGCAAGCATTTCTCCCAGAAGAATGCAAAACTGTTTAATTTTCTGATTGATTGTGCGATATGGTTCCGGGCGGCGTTGGCAGCCCTGAAACGGATTGGCGGCAAGTTGTTGCTGCCCTTGCTGGATTTTGTGGCGGTGTATGCGGGTATGTTGCTATTGGCGTTCTATTGGCAGAACAATGTGCTGGCGCAGCGCCATAGTGCCTATCCCGCCTTCTATTTCTACGCGGTGATACCCGCCTACGTGCTGGTGTGGCTCGTTTCGGTGGCATTGTGCCAGGGTTATAGGAAGCCCATCAAGATGCAGAATGTCAATAAGGGTATCTTTGTGGGAACGGTGGCTATCTTGCTGGTTTATGCATTGTTGCCCGAGACGATGCGCTACTCGCGGGCCGTTGTGCTCTTCGGGGCCATGTGGTCGGTGATGGTCATCAACCTGATCCGTTATGTGCTTCGCCGTCTGCCTCTTGGCGCGCGCTATTTTGACCATCAGGGTTTGCGCCGCGTGGCGGTGGTAGGTGGCCCTGAAGAGGTGGAGCGTGTGCTCTCGATGGTGCGGATGATGGGCGAGAACAGCGAGTTTACGGGCGCGGTGCTGACCTGTCCCGCCGACGAGCCCTCGCAGGCCCATATCGGGCGCGTGGACCAGTTGCCGGACCTGATCCGGCTCTACCGCCTCAACGAGGTAATCTTTTGCGCCAAAGATGTTCCCTCTGACCAGATTATCGATTGGATGGGACGCCTGCAGGAGTTTCAGGTGGAATACAGAATTGCTCCGGAGGACAGCCGCTCCGTTATTGGCAGCAACTCCATCTTTTCCACGGCAGATTTCTATACGATTCCAGTCCAGACGATTGTCCAGAAGCAGAATCTCCGCAGCAAACGTCTGTTGGATGTGTTTGTGGCCCTATTGCTGCTGATCTTCCTGTGGGTGGATATTTGGTTTGTGGAGGATAAAGGCGGCTTTGTTCGCAACATCTTCGCCGTCCTGGCGGGCAAGAAGAGTTGGGTGGGCTGCCACACAGGCAGTGCCAATCCCGCCGCTGCCCTGTTGAAACTCGGTGTGCTCCATCCGGAGGACGCTTTCCCGGAGTGTACCTTCTCGGACGAAATGCTGGAGCTGTCGGAAACGCTCTATACCCGCGATTACAGTCTCCGCTTGGACATGGCTACGATATGGAAAGGCTTTTCCCGCTTGGGGCAGGAGTAATCTAAAACAATATTTAGGGGATTGAATTCGTCTCCAATCCCAATGGTCAACGGGTAATTCTCAGTACCTCACCCTTTCAGTGCCTCGGCACCGCTCACAATCTCGATGAGTTCGTTGGTGATGGACGACTGGCGGGCGTTGTTGTACTTGAGGCGCAGGTCGCGCAGAATCTCCGTGGCGTTGTCGGTGGCTTTCGTCATGGAGATCATACGGGCGCCGTGCTCCGAGGCGACGGAATCGCAGAGCGTTTTGTACAACTGGGTTTTCAGAATCTTCGGGATGAGCTCGGTGAGCAGTTCTTCCGGAGAGGGCTCGATGATGTAGTCGTGCTTGGCGGAAGAAACTTCATCTTCGCTGTTGGAAATGGGCAGGAACGGCTCCACGGTCACCCGCTGGGTGGCGGCGTTGAGGAACTGGTTATAGACAATGTCCACCTTGTCCACCTCGTGTTTGAGGAAACGTTCAGTGAGCATGGTACCGATGGGGGCCATCTCGGAAAAGTCCGGACTGTCAATGATTTCGTCGTTGGAGAGTAGCACAGGATAGGTCTTGCTGAGCTGTTCCCGGCCTTTCTTGCCAAGGCATATCAGCTGCACGCGGCCCTCCTTATGTTGGGCGGCGTAGCGGCTCTCCACCAGATGGTGTACAGCTTTCACGATGTTGGCGTTGAAGGCCCCGCATAACCCTTTGTTGGAGGTGATGGCTACGATGATGACATTCTGCGGTTCACGCTTTTCCACCAACGGCATGTCCTCCATAGATTCGGCGGACGCGGAGAGGTTGTGCAGGATGTCGTTCAGCTTCTCGGAGTAGGGGCGCAGATACTGTATGGCGGTTTGGGCACGCCGAAGCTTGGCCGCCGAAACCAGCTTCATGGAACTGGTAATCTTCTGCGTGGACTCGATGGAGCTGATGCGGGTTCGTATTTCCTTGAGATTGCCCATGACTATCTGACTTCGTAGGTTTTGGACACTTCGGTGCAGGCTTGCTGGAGCTTCTGCATGATCTCATCGTCGATTCTGCCGGACCGCAGGGTGTCCAGGATGTCCTGGTGTTGTTCGTGCATGAAGTGGATGAATTCCGTCTCGAAGTTGCGGATGTTCTGGACGGGGATATTCTGGAGCAGGCCGCGGGAGCCGCAGAAGATGATGGCGATTTGCTCTTCCACCTTGTACGGAGTGTATTGCGGTTGTTTCAGGATTTCCACGTTACGAATACCCTTGTCGAGGACGTACTGGGTGGCGGCGTCCACGTCAGAACCGAACTTGGCGAAGGATTCCATCTCGCGGAACTGCGCCTGATCGAGCTTCAGGGTGCCGGCCACTTTCTTCATGGACTTGATCTGGGCGTTACCACCCACACGCGACACGGAGATACCCACGTTGATGGCCGGTCGCACACCGGCGTTGAACAGGGAGGTCTCCAAGAAAATCTGGCCGTCGGTGATGGAGATCACGTTGGTGGGGATGTAGGCGGACACGTCGCCGGCCTGCGTCTCGATAATGGGGAGTGCGGTCAGGGAGCCGCCACCCTTCACGAGCGGCTTGATGCTTTCGGGCAGGTCATTCATCTGGGCCGCAATCTCATCCGACTCGATGATCTTGGCAGCTCTTTCCAACAGACGGGAGTGGAGATAGAACACGTCGCCGGGGTAGGCCTCGCGCCCGGGGGGACGACGGAGCAGCAATGAAACCTCACGGTAAGCGACGGCCTGTTTGGAGAGGTCGTCGTAGATGATGAGGGCATTGCGGCCCGTGTCGCGGAAATACTCGCCGATGGCGGCACCCGCGAAGGGAGCGTAGAACTGCATAGCGGCGGCGTCGGAGGCCGTGGCGGTGACCACGATGGTGTAGGGCATGGCGCCCTTCTCCGTCAGGGTCTTCACCAGGGCGGCTACGGACGAACCTTTCTGTCCCACAGCTACATATATACAGTAAACAGGATTGCCCTGCTCGTAAAACTCTTTCTGGTTGATGATGGTGTCCACCGCGATGGCCGTCTTGCCGGTCTGGCGGTCGCCGATGATCAGCTCGCGTTGGCCGCGCCCGATGGGAATCATGGCATCCACGGCCTTGAGGCCGGTCTGCAGCGGCTCCTTGACGGGCTGGCGGAAGATGACGCCCGGAGCCTTGCGCTCGATGGGCATCTCGTACAATTGTCCTTCGATAGGACCTTTGCCGTCGATGGGCTCACCTAAGGTGTTGATGACGCGGCCCAGCAGGCCTTCGCCCACTTTGATGGATGCGATGCGGCCAGTGCGCTTGCACAAGTCGCCCTCGTTCAGGCTCTTGGAATCGCCCAGAAGCACGGCACCCACGTTGTCCTCTTCCAAGTTGAGCGCGATGCCGGTGACGGTCTCGCCGCCGGACTGGGTTTCAAAGGTGAGCAATTCGCCGGAACGGGCATTCTGCAGCCCGTACACGCGGGCGATGCCGTCGCCGACCAGCAGCACGGTGCCGGTCTCTTCCAGTTCTGTCTTCAAATTGAGATTCTGCAGTTGTTGGCGCAGGATGGATGTTACTTCTGAAGGCTTGATTTCTGCCATATCCTATTAAAATATAAGGTTAAAAATTCACTTGGTAAACATTATGGGAGAACTCCTGTTTCAGCTTGTTGATTCGGGAGAGAATCGACGCATCGAAATAGAAGTCGTCCATTTTGACGATGATGCCGCCGATGAGGTCGGGTTGCACGACCTCTTTGATGGTGATGTTGTAGTGGGTCTGCTCGGCCAGCATGGCGCGTATCTGTTCCATCAGCTGGGGGTCGAGGGCCTGTGCGGTGGTCAGGGTGGCGACTTTGATGCGGTGATGGTCGTTGTAATAGCGCATAAATTCATCACAGATGGTGGCCAGGGCCGGCTCCCGTTTTTTGCGTATGATGGTGTCCAGGAACAGGAATGTCGTCTCGTGGATGTTTCCCTGGAAGATGCCGGCGAAGACGGCATGTTTCTTGGCGGGGGTGATGACAGGACTGTTCAGGACGCTGAGCAGCTCGCGGTTTTCCTTCAGCAGGTTCCGGATGCTGCCAAGGTCTTGGCACACATCCTCCAGCTCGTTGCGCTCTATGGTGAAGTCGAACAGCGCTTTGGCGTATCGTTGGGCTAATCTTGGATTTTTCATCGTGGGAAATGTGGTTGCGACAGACGGGTTAGAACTTGCGGCTGCCGGGTTTCACGAACGGGAGGCCCTTCTGGCAGAGCGGGCACTCATCCGCCGCCCAGCTCTGGATGTCCAGCTTGGTGGCACTGTAGATGGGGTAGGGGAAGTCGCCGGCGCTGCGGTCGGCCAGACAGGCCACGCCGATAACCTCCGCCCCGAAGGACTTGAGCACCTCAATGGTCTCGAGGGAGGATTTGCCTGTGGTGACCACGTCTTCCGTGATGAGCAGTTTCTGTCCGGGTTTCACCTCGAAGCCACGGCGCAGGCACATCTGGTTGTCCACCCGCTCCGTGAAGATGGCGGGCACGCCCAGCTGGCGCCCCAGCTCGTAGGCCACGATGATGCCGCCCATGGCCGGACCCACCACCATGTCGATGGGCAGGTCTTTCACCTGTTCGGTGATGACGGCAATGACACGCTCGGCGCGGTCAGGGTATTGCAGTAGCTTGGCACACTGGCAATAACGGTCACTGTGACGACCGGAAGAGAGAAGGAAATGGCCCTCCAACAGGGCTTCTGATTGCTTGAGTTCTTCTATGACCATAGTAGGCGGTATTTAAATAGGGCGCAAAGATACAAAAAAAACATATCTCCGTTTCGTTTGTTGGTGTCAAAATTTTGCAGCCGCATATAAAAAAAAAACTTATCTTTGCCGTCTGAATTTTAAAATGAAATAGCATGAAATTTATTGTATCCCGTGATGTCTTGTATCGTAATCTGAGTGCCATCAGTGGCGTGATGAGTTCCAACAGCTCAATGGCCATTCTGGGCAATTTCCTGTTAACAATCAAGGATGACAAGCTGAAGCTGACGGCCTCGGATTTGGATTCCACGATGACGGCGGAAATAGAGTTGGAGAATGTGGAGGGCGAGGGTGCCGTGGCTGTGCCCGCCAAAACCCTCTTGGAAACGCTGAAGCTCATCCCGGAAACCCCGCTGGTATTCGCCATCGACGAGGAGAAGAACATCTTCAAGTTCACCGCCGCCAACGGCGAGTATGACGCCCCCTGCTTCGACGGCAATGAGTATCCGCAAATCAAGGAGATGACCAACCCCAGCTTTTTCGATATTGAGGCCTCCATCCTCCAACGGGCTGTCAGCAAAACCCTTTTCGCCACCGGTACCGACGAGCTGCGCCCCACTATGATGGGTGTGCTGTGTGAGCTCTCCGGCGAGGGCATCACCTTCGTCTCCACCGATGCGCACAAGCTGGTCCGCTATCGCAATACGAAAGTGAAATCCGATGATCTCACCTCGTTCATTTTGCCGAAAAAACCGCTTGCCCATCTGAAAAACATCCTCACCGGCCTCGATGAGAACGTCCATGTGGAGTATTCCAAAGAACAGAACCATATCCGCTTCTCCTTTGACAACCTGGTGCTGTACTCTTCACTGAAAGAGGGCAAGTATCCGGATTATGAGAAGGTCATCCCGAAAGAGAATCCGAATAACCTTATCGTTTCGCGCGAGGATTTCCTGAAGTCTATCCGCCGCGTCGGAATCTATTCCAACCAGTCCACCTTCCAGATCCGCGTCTCCCTGTCACAGGATGCCACCAATATCACAGCGGAGGATATGGACTTCTCCAACAAAGCGGTTGAGGTTATCAGCGGCGAATATGCCGGTGAAAAGATGGATATCGGCTTCAACTCCAGATTCTTGCGTGAAATGCTGGAGAACATGGACGGCGACCAGATCCGCATCGAGATGTCCAAGCCCAACCGTGCGGCCTTGATTCTCCCGATAGAGCAATTTGATGAGAATGAGGATCTTCTGATGCTGATCATGCCAGTGATGCTGAATTACTAAACCCCATAGGGAAAACCGGGTTGTCGCTGCCACAATCATGTGGGGGAGGAAAGTCCGGGCAACACAGAGCACCATACTTCCTAACGGGAAGGCATTCTCGGAATGACAGACAGTGCCACAGAAAAGATACCGCCCGAAAGGGTAAGGGTGAAAACGCGAGGTAAGAGCTCACGACGCCGTCAGTGATGCCGGCGATGGTAAACCTTATGGGTTGAAAGACCAAATAAACCGAGGCTTGAGGGCTGCTCGTCCGACTCGGAGGGTAGGTTGATAGAGGCCTGCGGTGACGCAGGTCCTAGATAAATGACAACCGAACACAGAACCCGGCTTATAGGTTTTCCCTGTTATTGCGGATGCGTGAATGCGCATCCGCTTTTTTTCACCATCGGGGCTGGAAAGCGTCTTCTATGTGCTTCACTCCCTGCACGCCCGCCTGCAACACCACGGAGATGATGTCGAAACGCACCTCCTTCACCTGCTGTGTGCGCCGTATATAGGCCGCCGCCGCCCGAATCAGATTCCGCTGCTTCTGCAAGGTGACAAAATCCTCCGGTTCGCCAAAGAGCGTGTTCTTGCGCGTCTTCACCTCCGCAATCACCAGCCACCGCTCGTTTTCAGCAATCAGATCCACCTCCAAATGTCCTGCCATCCAGTTTCGCTCTAGTATCCGGTAGCCCTTCGAAATCATGTAATCGGCGGCAATTTCCTCGCCTGTGTTCCCTGTTCTCTTTTTCTCGGATTCCATATTTAACTATTAATTGTTAATTTTGATTTATAATTGCGTCCAATTCTTGTATTTAATATGTTGTATTTGAATATATTGTAATTTTATAACGAAAATTATGTTTTATTATTGTAAAACAGATAATAAAAAATGTATCTTTGCTTCTGAAAAAATTAAGATGATATGAAGGAGGCGTTTTTGCAATATGTGTGGAGGAATCGGTTGTTCAGGGACGAGGGTGTGCGGACAACATCGGGAGAACCTTTGAGGATAGTGTTTCCCGGCTATCCCAACAGTGATGCCGGACCTGATTTCCGGCAGGCGGTGGTACAGATTGGGGGCATCACATGGGCGGGCGACGTGGAGATCCATTTGCGCAGCTCCGACTGGTACCGGCACCGGCACCAGTCGGATGCCAAGTATCGCTCGGTGATCCTCCATGTGGTGTATGAACACGATACGGAGGTGGAACGGCAGCCCAACGAGTGTTACCCTACGCTGGAACTGTGTGGGCGGGTGCCGGAGGAAATATTCCGTCGCTGTGACGAGTTGGTCGGGTCGCCGGAGTTGCTGGCCTGCCGCTCGAAGATAGAGGTGTGCGACCCGTTGACCGTGCAGGCGTTCGTCTCCACGATGGCCATGGAGCGACTGCTTCGCAAGCAGGGGTGGGTGCTTGATACGGTGCGCCAGTGCCAGGGCGACTGGCGCGAGGCCTTGTACCGCCTTCTGGTGGTGAGTTTCGGATTCAAAACCAACGGCGACGCGTTTGAGCTGCTGGCCCGAAGTCTGCCGTACCGCATCCTGTCGCGCCATCTGGACTCCGCCCTGCAGGTGAACGCGCTCCTGTTTGGGCAGGCGGGCATGTTGGGGGATTCCTTGGGCGACGCCTATTACTCCAAGCTGAAATATGAATACGATTTTTTGCAATACAAATATGCTTTGCAGCCTATAGGAACAGAGCGTTGGAATCTGCTGCGGCTGCGCCCGTCCAATTTCCCATGCCTGCGAATAGCGCAGCTGGCAGCCTTGCTCATCCGCAACAAGGATTTGTTGGACACGTTGTTGCATTCCTCCGATTTGGACGTGTTGCGGCGGTGTTTTGCGGTAACGGCCGACATCTATTGGCGCACGCATTATCATTTTGGTCGCGAGACGGTGCCGCATGGGATTGCCTTGGGTGCATCCACGGCCGACTCGTTGTTCATCAATACGGTGGTCCCTTTCCTGTTCGCCCATTATAAGTTTTCTGGTGCAGACGAAAAGTTGGAATCCGTCATGATGGTGTGGGACCGGTTGCCGTTTGAGGACAACAGGCTCACGCGTGTGTGCGTGGGCACGCCTATCCCCCGTACGAGCGCGCTGGACTCGCAGGCGATGATGGAGTTGTTGGGACAATATTGCAAAAAAAAACGGTGCATGGAATGCACCGTAGGGGATAGGATTATTCAGAGAAGGGGACCGGTAAAGGACCCCGTGTGATCTGCTTAGAATTTGTCGGCGTTGTCCACCAGCATTTTGTTCTTCTTGTTGTATGAAAGGATAAGGTAGGCTTCCTCCACTATGCAGAGCAGAAGGATGATGATGGCGATGATGGCGATGAAGCCGTGGCTGGCTTTCAGGAAGAGTGGACCAACAGTGAAGAAGGTCTTATACAGGATGAAGCTCATCAGCCAGGTGCTGCACAACAGCAGGATCCACCAGATGGCCATGTGCAAGCCGCTGTTATCGACCATATTGTCTTTTTGCTCGGATGTATAGGTGACAACACCTTTGTCTTCCAGAACGTAATCGGTTTCCTCCCAAATCTCTTTGAAGAAGGAAAGAGGTTTGAAAAGGTTGTACAGCGGGATAATCCAGGACACATAGGCGAGCCACGATGGCATTCCCACTTTCATCCAATCGGCGATGGCATGCAGGTTTTTGGAGTTTTTGTAGTTGTAATGGGCGAAGACGAAAATCTTGGCAAGGAAGACGAGTAAAGTGATGGTGCAGATCACGATGAAGGAGGATTTTGTCTTGTCGTTGGCGGCGTTGATCTCGTCCCAATGGGCCTTTGCGGGGGCGTATTGGGCCTCATTCTTGGCCAACTCTTCCAGATGGGTGTCCATGGTTTTCTGTTTCTCGGAAAGAGTGTTCTTGGTCACTTCGATAGCGTCGGCCAAGGTCTTCTTCTCGTCGCGGGTGGCAGCCGTCTTCTGCTTGAGGGTGTCGAGCTTGTATTGGTAGTAGGCCACCTCGGCGCTGTCTTGCTTCAGAGGATGCTGGGCCATGATGAAGTTCTCGTATGTCTTATCGTAGGCGGCACGCTCATAGACAACCGCTTTGTTGGTCTTGTCAAACCGCATCAGGAAAATCATGGAAAGGATGAAGAACACCAATAAAAGGACGTTCAGAATCAGCGTCAGCTTGCCCCAGAATGTGTTGTCAGTGATTTTTTTCATATTAATATTTTTTTATGTTATTAATTATCAAATGAATAGGCATAGAAACCCAATAAGAGTAACTTGTCGCAAAAGTAAAAAAAATAATTTAAACCAGATAGGTGCCGACATAATAAAAAAAAATGTATTTTTGCGGCCTCAAATCACGGCGGGGTGTAGCGCAGTTGGTAGCGCGCTACGTTCGGGACGTAGAGGCCGGAAGTTCGAGTCTTCTCACCCCGACTGTCATAAAGAGACGCACAGAGCGTCTCTTTTTTTGTATCTTTGCCGCCCAATCATTTAAAAGGATTAGAATATGAAGAAATGTATATGCCTTCTGGCTATGTGGCTCCTTGCCTTGGCGGCTCCCGCCCAATCCCAGCACATGAAATTCATGGGCATTGACATGAACTGCACCATCTCCACGTTTATGTCCAAGCTGAAAGGCAAGGGCTTTATGGAGGATGTCAGCAACCATCAGGATAACAAAGTGGTGATGAAGGGCACGTTCGCGGGCGAGAAGGTGAAACTTGAGGTGCGCTGCGCCTCGAAATCCCATCTTGTATATAGTGTAATGGTATGCTTCAACCTCAGCACCAGTTATAATTATGAGACGCTGAAGGCGCAGCTCGCCAAGTATGGCACCTGCCAGGAGTTCAAGAATGTGCCGGAAGGGCAGGGGCATGTGAAATATGTGACGGACTATGCGCAATGGGACACCGACAAGGATGCGGAGACTGGCCATACCAACAGCATCATTCTTTCCAAGTGCAGCTACCGCAGCACCTCGCCATTCATCATTTCCTATATCGATCGGCGCAACTCCCTGCTGGATGTTCAGGAGGTGAGCTCGGATTTTTAGACTAATTGAGATTTTCAAGCCCGTATATCAGCAGATTGAAGATGCCGGTGAACGGGGACAGGGATGCGTTTTCCGGCAGGTCGCTGGGCGCGTGGTAGCCACCTGTCCTGCCACCCATCGTGTACAGGAACACGGCGGGCATGCCTTTCATGGAAAAAGGATAGTGGTCGCTGTTGGCAGCGTTTTTCCGTGGGTTGACCTTGGCCACCCAGTGGGTTCTCTCGTTCTTCTCCACCAGGCTGTTGAAAAAGTCCTTGGTGTTGTCGCTGGTGGCGTTCACGATGGTGAACCCCTCGTCACCACCGCACAAAAGGTCCAGGTTCAGCATCAGTTTCACTTTGGAGAAGTCCAGTAGCGAGTCGCGCACGAAGGCGGACGAGCCCATCAGGCCGGCTTCCTCCCCGCTGAAGAGCACGAAAACGGTGGTGTAGCGGAGCGGATGCTCTTTGAAGTAATGCGCCATCTCCAAAACGGTGGCGGTGCCGGAGGCGTTGTCGTGGCATCCGGGGAACATGACATCGGATCCCATCTGCCCCAGATGGTCATAGTGCCCGCCAATGATGACGATGCTGTCGGGTACGGAAGTGCCCGGCACAACAGCACAGACGTTCTGCGTGCGATAGTCTCTGATAAAACGGTTGTCGTAAGAGAGTTGGAGGTTGCCTCCTCTCTTGGGTACAAGATTGCTTTTAAGGTAGGCGAGCACATATTCGCATTCCTGGTGTGCGGGCGAGAACGACCATACCGGGATGTCCTCCACGCCAATGGCGAAGCCCCGGAAAGGATATTTCCCATTGAAAAGGGAGAGACTGTAGAAAAACCGGTTCAGCTTTTTGGCTTGTTCGTTGTCCGTGACAGCAGTCATGTCAAGGTAGAGCAGGCAGGATTTCATGATTTTGTAATGCTTGTCGCAGAATGCCTGCAGTTTGGCTCCATCCAGGACGATGTCGGCGCTGACGGGCAGCAGGGTGAAGGTTTGGTGGGCGGCTTCGGAGTAGGGAGCCAGACTGAAATCCTCCCAGGGGGTGAGCTCCTTCTTGTTGAGAAGGGCTTCCACTTTCCCTTCCATGGCATATATGTTGAAAGTATAACGATGGTAGTAGTCATCGAAGAAGTACGGTTGCAGACCCATCAGGCGGAATTGGTCGCGCAGGTATTCGGCGGCGATGCTGTCGCCACGGTAGGCGTAGCCGCGCCCGTGCATGGCGGGTGAGCAGAGCTGGTTGAGGTGCTGGCGCACACGCAGAGTGTCCTGAGCCTGTGCGCTGAGGCATAGCAGACTAAAAAGAATCAGAAGTGAAGTTGAGATTTTTTTCATTATATATAAAATTAGGTCGTTTTTATTTGAGATGCTAAAGTATATAAAAACTGAAAGAGGGGCTTGTTTGTTTTACATCCCCTTTAAATCCCTTACCTTGTAGTTTTTCCAGCGGTATTTGTCAAGGGACGGGTTGCGATACGACTCGTCTATTTTCAGATGCTGCTTTTGGAAAACATAGTCATTGACGAAGTCCTCCATCATGTCCCCATGGATGAAAAATACGATGGATATCTCGTGGCCCATCTCACGGTAACGGCGGAAAAAGTAGGGATAGTCGTATTTCTCGAAGCGTTTCACGATGGCGTGGCTGCCATAAAACCCGATGTTGGCGAATTGTGTCTGCTTGTAGTTCACCAAGTTGTCCTCGGTGCCGTGGCAGAAGAGCGTGGGTGCCGGCGGCTGCACGCGGTACTTGACCTTGCCGTTGGTGGAGAATATGCCGCCGGCGAACGACATTACGCCGGCATAACGGAATGTGTCGGGCAACTGGGTGGCATTGTGGGTGCGGTTGCCCAGGAAATAGTCGGCCTGCAGGGCGGTGATGGCCCCGGCACTGCAGCCCATCGTCACGATATAGTTCGGATTAATGGTGTATTGGGATGTTTTTAATAAATGCTTTAAGATGTAGGCGGTGGCATCAATCATATCTTCCGCTGCCATATCAATGGCCCGCTGGAAATTTTTGATGCCGGAGATTATGGACAGATTCCGCACCCCCTTCAATCCCAGACGGTAGTCGATGGCCACGAAGACGAACCCGTGTTCCAGAGCCCAACGTCTGGCCGGGTTGACCTGTGCGGTGTCGTTACGCGAGCCGTTGATGAAGCCGCCGCCGAAGGCATAGATGAGGCACGCGTGTTGGTCGTTCTGCTTGGCGGGCACATAGACATCCATTTTCAGGCGGCAGGTGTCTTTGATTGCATATTCGTAAGTCTGCATTGTCTGTGCAATGGCCGACAATCCCATCAGCATCAGCAGCGATATGGTGAGCATTTTTTTCATAGGCTTGAAATTAATAGGTGATGTGTTCAATAAACGATTTATGTTGTTAAAACGATGCAAAAATACAAAAAAGGTGATTATTTGTCTAAATAAAAAATGACGGGCCGTGAAGACCCGTCATTCTATGATTGTAACAGTAAGGTATGCGTTATTTGCGCACCACCGTGCGGGTGGCGACGCCGTTCTCCGTAGCAATGCGCAGGAAGTATGTGCCCGTGGCAAACTGGCCGAGGCTGACCTCAACGGTGTTGCCGTCGGCGGGTACCGTCTCCAGCAACTGGCCGAAGACATTGTACACGGCTACGTTCAGCACTCTGTCGGCGCAACGCACCACACACTTGTCAGCAGTGGGGTTCGGGTAGAGCTCAATGATATTGTCGTAATTCTGAATGCCCGAAACGGTGTAAACGGCCACCTCGCTGTTCACCATGCCCGCTTTCGTGGCGATGGCCTTGATGGTGGTACCACTACCCACGATGAAGGATTCGCTGTAGGCATTGGAAGCGGCGGTTGGCGTGGTGCCGTCCGTGGTGTAATGAATCTCCGCATCGGCGGTGGCGCATGTGATGCTCACACTGTGCATGCCATTGGTCAGCGGATTCACGGTGATAACCGGGGTGGCCACGGTATCCTGTTGTGGCGTGGAAGCGAAGACAATGTCGTTGTTGCCTCTCGGAGCTATCTGGTAGCTGGTGTTTTCGTTGTTGATGTAACGCAGCACGAAGCCGGTCACGTCGGCCACCTGGCCGGCGGGGATCGTCATGTCGATGTTCTTGAACACGCTACGAACCACCATGGTGGAACCGTTCTGCTCGATGTTGGCATTGCTGGCATTGTTGTTGGTAAACGTGACTCCGCTGGTGAAGGTCACCTGCTGCAGCGTGACTAAACGGGATTCGAAGTTGTCGTACTGGCTGATGATGGTGGCCACATCGGTGATAACCGGAGCCACTGCACCAGTGTTGGTGGTGGAAGCCGCAATGTTGCGGGAGGGCTTCATCTCCACCAAACCGTTGTACAGCGTGTAAGTGCCGCAGATGCCGCCGCTGATGACATCGCCTTCGTTGTAAGTGCCGCTGATGGAATCGCCAACGTCATAGATGAGCAGGCCGCCGGTGGCATCCTGGATGTAGAAGTTGGCACCGTTCTCATATACAAAGGTTACATCACCCGTAATCTTGTAGATCGTGTTGTTGGTGGCGGTGTTGGCTGCCTTGAAGGCGGCAATGTTGGCTACCTCTACCGGGAAGGTGTAGGTGGCGCTGACCACGCCGCTGGCCTCATGACCTGTCTGGAAAGCTTTGGCCTTCACCGTGGTGTTGGTGGAAACCGTGAACGGAGCGGTGTAATGTGTGGATGCCGTGGTAGGCGTGGTGCCATCTGTGGTGTAGTAGATGTCTGCGCCTTGCGTGGGGCAGGTGATGCTCACCTGGACAGGATTATAGGAGAAACCACTGTTCGGGCTGATGACAGGATTCTCTACCGGTGCGGGCGGTGCCGGTGCGGTGACGGTATAGGTGGCGGTCGCCTGATTGCTCGGCAACCAGTACATACCATCTGCCATAGCGGTAATCGTATATGTGCCCGGCGTGTTCAGCGTGATGGGGCCGGTATAGACTTGATTGGCAGCACCATTCAGGGAGTAACTGATGATGGCACTCGGCTCGGAGCAGGCAATGGTGACGTTGATCAGCGTGTCGCTCGTGCCGGTAGCCGGCGTGAAGGTGGGTGCCGGCAGCTTGGTCATCGCGATGAGGGCAATGTGCCGCGTCATCGTGTCGCCCGTCACTGTAAGGGTGCCAAAGCCTGGATAGTTATTGCAGTTATACGAAATCTGCACGTTGGCAGAGTTGGTGCCTACCGGAATGCTTGCTGGTGAGAAGATGAAGCAGGAGTTGTCACATGTGAGGGTGATGGGGGTGGTGACAAACGCGGAGGTGACGTCAAAGGAGTATCCCATGGGAGTACCGGTTGGATTATACAGCACCAAAGTGTCCACCGATACGGCCAATGCAGGTTCGTGTGCGATGGTGTAGGTGGCAACAGCGGCAGCATCGGAAGGATTCCAGTTGGTCAGGAAGGCCTTGGCCTTGACAGTGGTGTTTGTCGTAAGGGAGAACGGGCCCGTGTACAACGTGGATGTCTCTGTGGGTTCGGAATTGTCCAGCGTGTAGCGGATAGCGGCATCCAGATTGCTGCATGAGATGGTGACCACCACGCTGTCAGGATAGGTGCCATTTGCCGGTGTGATTGTCGGTACGGGAAGACTCGGCTTATAGGTGCGGAAATGCACCGTGTCGGTGGCAGGGTGTACCAGCGGGAGCGAGTCGAGGCCCACTAAGGAGACCACGGCCGTCACCCAGTTCTCCGGCAGCGGAGGGGTGATGCCCTGGCTCTGCAGGAGCGTCAGCATGGTGTTGTCCAAAAAGATGGGGTTGGGCAGGTTGAGTTGCGTCAGCATATAGGATTCAACCTTCACTAAACCGTCGGTGCCGACTGTGAAGTTCTGGATGTCGAAACTGATGGGCAGGGTGTCAACGGTTCGATAGACAGTGCCTTCCACGGGTTGCAGGATGGTGATGGAGGGTTGCGGCGTGCCGTCCTCAATGTCGGCGTTGAAACGCGGTGACAGCTCGTAGGTTGAATTGTACAGCGAGGCGATACCCGTGATG
>JAIKYR010000101.1 GCA_024682995.1 Bacteroidales bacterium
GTGGCTACAAATATTTTGTTTTCAATCAGTTTCTTTTTCAACTCGGTATTCCGCTTCGGCATAAAAGGATAAACCATCGGCACGGCCTCGTCAGAACACGTCAAATCAAGTTGATTGTGCTGTCGCAAAGCATGGTCCAACAACTGGTAATTATTCCGACGTCGGTCTGTAATGGCTGTATAATCAATGGATTTCAATAACTTTTCTGTCAAAGCAGACATCCGCATGATGGGTTGGTCTCCGAGTGCTTCGTCATTGCATTTGAAATCGGCATATCCCGCTTCCGCTCCCATCTCCACCCGTTTCAATAGGTGCGACATTCTGTCGTAGGAGTGCGACTGGGGTAATTCCATGTCAATATGACCATCGCAATACAAATAACCGCCATCAGGAACGCCCAAAAACTTGCGGGGAGAATAGAAGGTGTCGATACCCGGAAGCGCAGGAGCGAAAAACGCCTGCGCATTGTCTACAATCAGCCGGGAACCATAGTGCTGGGCCAGCCGCTCCACGCACTGCTGCTTGAGACCGAAATAATTGGTGTACACCAATGCCTCGCCCTCTTTCAATTCGGGCAAAACCACGGGTTCCAAGTTCCTGTCAATAGGGTAAAACTCGTAATCCACATGCAACAATTGGCATGGCTGTGCCACAATCTCGCATGTATAATACGGCAAATAAATTTTCTTGTATCCCCTCGCTCTCAGCACATACTCGAAACAACTGCGGGCAGAATTAAGACAGAGTGCACCTTGGTGATAGTGCTCGCCGCCTCGCAGTTCCAATTCGAAATATCCGCCGATAGAAGTTGCCATATTTATAACTCGTTATTTTACAATCACTTTCACATACTTATCCATATCCTTAATCACCTGCATCATCTGCTCCTCGCTGTCATATTTCAGGATGAGCTCGCCCGTACAGTCCTGTGCCCCTCGGAACTTGTGGACATCCTCGCCTTCTTTGGTGTCGGTGACAAAATCCACAATGTGTTTTTTCTTGAAATCCTCGTCAAACCAAGTGCCGGCATATTTGCCCGTCTCGGTCGGATGAACCATATAATTGGACCAAAAACCTTTGTCCTCCACCAATTTCAGATCGGAGCAGTCCTCGCCCATCGCTGCCTTGATCACATACGTCACCATGTTCACTCCCGTGGCATACTCCGTCACCTGCGGAATCAGACTGCCGCCACTGCGGGCACCTACTTCCAACAAATAAACCTTGTCATCTTCTCCCACAATGGCTTCCACGTTATACGCATTCGATTTCATGTGCAACAAGGTGAACAACCGCTGCAATTGCTCGGCCAAGTCGGCAATGTATTTCCGATCCATCTGGAATGGCCAGCACTCACCCAAGGGAGCGAAATCCTTATCGCAATTGGGATCATAAAACTCATTGCCGAAACTGTAAAACGCCAGTTTCCCTTCCACCGAGAAGGCGTCTCCGGAAATCTGATGGCCTTTCTTGACAATGAATTCTTCTATCAGAAAACGTTTTCTCCTTGAATAATGCAAGGCATCTTCCACAAAATCCTTCAGCTGACTCCAATCTGTCAGCTTGTTAATGCCCTTACTGCCAGAAGAATCCACAGGTTTCACCATAACCGGCAGGCGATACATGTTCGTATCTTTCAGGGCTTCCTCGTAGGTGTCATAACCCTTTGCTTTCGGGCAGGTGAAATTATTCTTCTGCAGGAAATCCCTGAACAAATCCTTGTTGGACAATATCTCCACGGATTTATAGGGGGAGGTGGGCAAACCCAACTGTTCGCAAACGTATGCGGCTGTAGGCGCTGCCGGATCGGAAGCATAGGCCACAACCCCATCCACCTTCAACTCTTTCGCCAAAGCCAGCACCGCCTCTTTGTCCGTGGTGCTCACATTGTGGTACTCGTGGGCAAATTTATGTCCCGGGTTCTCCGGCAGATAGTCACAGGTGATTACGTAGTACCCCAAACGCACCGCCTCTTTGATGGCGTACGTCTGATACAGGGAACCTCCTAACATCAACACTCTTTTCATCGTCAAACAGTTTTCATATAATTGGTTATACGCTTGATGCCTTCACGAATTTTCCCGACTTCCAGGGTAAAAGCAATGCGCACATATTTGTCGCAGCTCTTGCCATACGCGATGCCCGGCACGACCGCCACATGGGCGTTTTTCAGCAAGGCGTGGGCAAACTCCAGCGAGGTCATTCCCGTCTGGGAGATATCCACCATCATATAGAAGGTGGCCTCGGGTGCATGGCAGCGCAACTTCGGCACATCCTTCAACCCTTCATACAGCACATTGCGTCTTTCCGTGAAAATATCCACCATGTTTTTCGAATAGTCTTCGCGTCCGCTCAAGGCCTCGATAGCCGCATACTGCGAGGGCAGGGGGGCGCACGCGGCCACGTTCTCCTGCAACTTGGTCATGGCGGCAATCAACTCCGCCGGGGCCAGCACGTAGCCGATGCGGTAGCCGGTCATGCAAAACTCCTTGGATAAGCTGTTAATCAGCACGGTGCGTTCGCGCATTCCCTCGATTCCCACGATGCTTTTGAATGGAATATGATCGTAAATCAAGCATTTGTAAACCTCATCGGAAATCACGGTGAGATTATGCTTTTTGGCCAATTCCGCCAAAGCATGAATCTTTTCCTGCGGGATAATCTTTCCGGAAGGATTCGATGGCGTATTGATAATCAGCGCTTTCGTCTTCGGAGTGATTGCCTTCTCCACATCCTCTATGCTGAATCCCAATTCCTCCTTGCCCGGATTATCCACAATAACCGGGGTGGCATGGCACATCTGGACCATCTGCACGTAGTTCACATAATAAGGAGCAGGGATGATGACCTCGTCGCCCTCGTTCAGCATGGCCAGAAATGCCAGATACAGGCCCTCCATAGCGCCGACCGAGACCATGATTTCGGTCACGGGGTCGTAGTGGAACCCCTCTTGGCGGACATAATATTCGCTGATGGTCTGCCGCAATTCCAACAGTCCCGCATTCTGCGAATAGCGGGTTCTGCCCTGGCGGATGGCTTCGCAGGCGGCCTCCTTGATGGCGGCATGCGGCTGCACATCGGGATCGCCCAGAGTGAAATCCACCACATCCTCCATCTGTTTCGCCAGGTTGAAAATACTGCGAATCAGGGAGGGCTCTATTGAATTGGCGACATTGGAAATCGGTATC
>JAIKYR010000114.1 GCA_024682995.1 Bacteroidales bacterium
CCTCACCAACTTCGCGCCACTCTCCACCGTTAAGGATAAGGATACCAAAGAGGATATCATCGTTACCCAGTACGAAGGCTCTGTGATTGAGGACGTTGGCCTTATCAAGATGGACTTCCTGGGGTTGAAAACCCTGACCATTATTAAAGAAACATTATCCAACATCAAGAAATCCAAAGGCTTGGATATCGATATCGACAATATCCCCATTGATGATCCTCTAACCTACGAACTTTATTGCGCCGGAGACACGGTGGCCACGTTCCAGTTTGAATCCCCAGGTATGCAGAAATACCTCAAAGAGTTGAAACCGAGCAAATTTGAGGATCTGATTGCTATGAATGCTCTATACCGTCCGGGCCCGATGGATTACATTCCCCAGTTTATCGACCGGAAGCAGGGTAGGGAGGAGATCAAGTACGATATTCCGGTTATGGAGAAGTACCTCAAGGATACTTACGGCATTACCGTTTATCAGGAGCAGGTGATGCTTCTGTCGCGGTTGTTGGCCAACTTTACGAGAGGCGAGTCTGATACGCTTCGTAAGGCTATGGGTAAGAAACAGATAGCCAAGATGATGGAGCTTAAGGACAAGTTTCTGGTGCAAGGTAAGGCCAACGGATATGAGGAGAGTGTGCTGGAGAAGATCTGGGCCGATTGGGAAAAATTCGCTTCCTACGCCTTCAACAAGTCGCACGCCACCTGCTATTCCTGGGTTTCCTACCAGACGGCCTACCTCAAGGCCCATTTTCGTGCCGAGTTCATGGCCGCCAACTTGACCAACAATATCAGCGACATCACGACTATCAGCGAATACATTGAGGATGCGCACAAGCATGGCATCCAGGTGCTGGGTCCTAGTATCAACGAGTCAGACCAGACGTTCACGGTGGACAAGAACGGCGATATCCGATTCGGTTTGGCCGCTTTGAAAGGTGTGGGAAACAGCGCCGCCAACAGTATTGTGGAGGAACGCCAGCAGAACGGTCCCTTCACCGACATCTTCGATTTTGTGTCGCGTGTGAACCTGCGCAATTGCAACAAACGCTGTATCGAGACTTTGGCTGAAAGTGGTGCTTTTGATTGCTTCGGCAACATCCACCGCGCCCAGTTCTTCATCTCACAGGATGGGAAAACGAATTTTGTGGACAAGCTGATGGCCTATGCCACGAAGAAGCAGAACGGCCCGCAGGACCAGTTCTCCATCTTCGATATGGATGAGACTGTGCAGGAGGAATCCAACCCCGAAATCCCCTATTGTGAACCTTGGACCACCTACGAGCAGGTCCGCCACGAGCGCGAAATTGCCGGGTTCTATATCTCGGGGCACCCGCTGGACGATTATAAGCCCATTATCAAAAATTTCACCAATGTGAATCTGTCCAATCTGGGCGACATATCCTATATGGAGTCCAAATTCGGCAATGGAAAGCCTTTCAGTTTCGTGGGATTGGTGAGTGATGTGGTAGCCGGCCAGACTCGTACCAACCGGGAGTTCGGCAAGGTGACCCTCGAAGATCAGTATGGTACCTGGCAGTGGGCGATGTTTGGTAACAATTTCACCCAATACCAGCACCTCTTCCAACAAGGGAAACGACTCTTCATTAAGGCCGCCCTCGATATTAAAATGTGGAAGAAAAAAGATGATAATGGAGAAGAAAAAGAGGAAAAGAGAATCGATTTCAAGCCGTTGAAAGTCTTGTATCTGGAAGATGCATACGAGCAGCTGTGCTCGGAGGTAACCCTGCAGGTGAGCATTAAGGATGTGAACCGGGAATTGGCGATGGAGATTAAGGAGCTGTTGGCCAAACATCCGGGAACTGTGCCGTTCAATCTTCGCATTTTTGAAAAAGGTGGGGTGTTCTATGCCGATTTCTTTAATTTCTCCACTAAAGTGAATCCGGAATCTTTATTAAAGGATTTGGAGAAACTTTCTATTAATTATAATGTTGAACTGAAATAAAACAGTGAGTAGTGGATGCTTTTTTTCGCTATAGCAAAACATTTTTTCTGTTGACAGGAACGTTTGTCCTCTGTGCCTTTTTGTCGTGCATGCTGCCCAATCAGCTGATCCATAAGCATATCGCGGATTCTGTGCCGGCATTTATGGAAGAGGGCGATTATCCCCGGGCTATCATTCGCAACCAGTCCTGCCAGATGGATAATTTCACGGACGCTCTGATCTTGGACATGGCCTATTATATAGACCGTGACGACCTTGCCAACTCGATGTTCGCGCCGCCGTACGCGGCGCGCGACCGCATTATGCACACCAATCTGCAGTTGATGGTGGAAGGGGCCATCACGCCCCAGATATACTATTCGCGCTATTGGCACGGTGCCACCTTTCTGACACGATTCCTGCTGGTGGTTGGCGATTACACCATGGTACGCTATTTCCTGTATGTGCTGACCTCTCTGTTGCTGCTGGTTACGTGCTGTGTCTTGTACCGACAGGCGGGGCTCCCTTTGACGGTCGGGTTCTTTTCGGGCTTCATCTTGTTGTACGGCTTCGTCACACAATTCTCGGTGCAGTTCGCCACGGACATTATCCTGTCTCTTCTTTTTGTCATTTTGGTATGCTGGCATCATAGTCGGTTTGAGAAGGTGGCATGGCTGTTGTTCGTGGACGGTTGCGTCACCTGCTTCCTCGATCTTCTGACCGCTCCGATGCTGACAGTGGGGATGCCTATGCTGGTGTACATCCTGCTGACGCAACGCCGTCATCGCGATGCGGAGTGGCGGGTGTGCGCGAAAGATGTTGTTGTGCCCCCCGCACTATGGGGAGTGGGCTATTCCCTGACTTGGTTTTCCAAATGGGTGTTGGCATCCATCTTTACGGCTGAACCGGCTATCCGTGACGGCATCTCCCAGTTCCTGTTCCGCTCCGGGACAGATGACGGGTTTTCCCGTTGGGATGCGCTGTGCTCGAATGTCCACATGCTCCCTGGTACCACGCTCATTTGCTGGCTGGTTGTGCTGGCCATCCCCGCCATTGTTGCTTTTCATGCAAAGAATTATAAAAGCGTCATATTGCTGATCCCGTTTGCCATGCTGCCGTATCTATGGTATCTGTTTGCCGCCAATCACTCCTATATTCACAGCTGGTTCACCTATCGTGACCAGATGTTGACCGTTTCCGCCTTGTCGGTTGGCCTTGTCATGCTCGCCGACTGGTCTAAAATCAAAGTATGGTGTAGAATACGTTCTGAAAAAAAACATAAATCGTTATGAAGCAGTTTTTGGGTTCAAGAGTTTCCTTTTTGGTAATTCTGTTGTGTCTTTTGGCACAAATGGTTATGGCGCAGGATGCCGTAAAAGTTTACTATTATAAAATTGATGATAACATTGCCAAGCCCGCGCAGCGCAAGACGGAGAAGGCTGTGAAGGATGCCGAGGCGATGAAGGCGGATTATATCCTGCTGGAACTGAATACCTTTGGTGGGGAGTTGGACGCTGCCGACAAGATCCGCACGCTACTCCTCAACGCCCCGATGCCCACGATGGTCTGGATCAACAACAATGCGGCCTCGGCGGGCGCGCTCATCTCCATTGCCTGCGACAGCATCTATATGGCCTCCGGCTCCTCGTTGGGGGCGGCTTCCGTGGTCAACCAGCAGGGCGAGATTATGCCCGACAAGTACCAGTCCTACATGCGGTCGCTGATGCGGGCCACGGCGGAGAAGAACGGGCGTAATCCCGATGTGGCGCAGGCTATGGTGGACCCCGATGTGCGGGTGCGCGGCATCAGCGACAGCGGCAAGGTGCTGACATTCACCACCGAAGAGGCTGTGAAAAACGGTTTCTGCGAGGGTATGGCTGACAATCGTGAGGAAGTGCTCAAACAGGCGGGTTTGGAGCATAGCAAGGTGGAGGAACAGCATCTTTCCGGCATTGACAAGATTATAAATTTTTTAGTGAACCCCATCGTGAGCGGCATCCTGATCATGTGCATCGTGGGCGGATTGTATTTTGAACTGCAATCGCCGGGATTGGGACTGCCGATAATCATCGCCATTGCCGGTGCATTACTCTATTTTGCCCCTCATTATTTGGAAGGTCTGGCCGCACATTGGGAAATACTTGTTTTTCTGGCGGGTGTAGTTCTGTTGATGCTGGAATTTTTCGTCATTCCCGGCTTTGGGGTGGCGGGGGTGTCCGGCATTGTGCTCATCCTTGCATCATTAGTGCTGACTATGGTGTTCAACGTAGGCTTCCATTTCCATTTCGACCCCAGCTTGGACGCAGCCGCCCAAATTGGACAGAGCACCGTGCTGGTGGTGGTGAGCGTGGTGGCGGGCTTCTTCCTGTCGCTGTGGCTGGCCAAGAAGGTCATCACGGCACAAACCCCTTTCGGCACGATGGCCCTGAATACCGAATTGGATACCGACAAGGGCTTCACCTCGCAGGATATGCACCTGAAACAGTATGTAGGTCGGGAAGCCGTGACGGCCACCTTCATGCGCCCGGCTGGTAAAATCAACATTGATGGTGAGATTCTGGATGCCACTTCCGAGCACGGCCTGATAGACAAGGGCACATCGGTAGTGGTGACGAAGTTCGAAAATGCTCAGTTGGTGGTCCGCAAACGTTAACGGTTTACATTATTTTGAAGTATGATGAATGAAACGGCTGATATACGTGCCTATCTTCGCGACCTGCGCATTTGCGTAGTGATTCCCACTTACAACAATGCCGGTACATTGCTGGATGTTATACGCAGTGTGTCAGAGTATTGCGCGGACATTATCGTGGTGAACGACGGCTCCACAGACGCCACGGGCGAGTTGCTGGCGCAGCCGGATGTGCCCGCCACGGTGATCTCCTATACGCCCAACAAAGGCAAGGGCACCGCCTTGGTGACGGGATTCCGAGAGGCCTTGAAACGCGGGTTCTGTTACGCTATCACGATTGACTCCGACGGGCAGCATTATGCGAGCGACATTCCGCTCTTTGCGGAGACTGTGGCTTTGCAGCCCGACTGCCTGATAGTGGGTAGTAGGGGGATGAAGCACGACAATATGCCTCAGAAGAACACGTTTGCCAACAAGTTCTCCAACTTTTGGTTCGTGGTGCAGACAGGTAGGCGGCTGCCCGACACGCAGAGCGGCTACCGCCTTTATCCGTTGGCGAAGATGGGCGACATGCGGCTCATCACCTCCCGATATGAAGGCGAACTGGAGATGCTGGTGCGTTCGGCGTGGCGCAACATCCCCATTGTGGCGGTGCCGGTGAAAGTCTATTACCCGCCCGAAGGCGAGCGCGTTTCGCACTTCCGTCCCGCTCGGGATTTCACCCGCATCAGCCTGCTCAACACCTTCTTCTGCTTCGCCGCCATCTTGTACGGCTACCCGTCGATGCTGATACGGAAGCTTTTCAATTAGGATTGGCCACAGGTTAATTTTTTTTGAGTATCTTTGCGCCGCAAATATTATTTTGCCTAATAGATTTTTTTGACAGGAGCCTCGTCTTGTCGCGAGATCCGAATACATTTTATAAAATGCGATGATTATGACACTTCAAGAATTCCAGGAAGATCTTAAAAGAGGTATCCCCAGCATATTGCCGGAGGCGAAACCATACGATCCAACCGTTAACCACGCGCCCAAACGCAAGGAAATCCTGACAAAAAAGGAGAAAAAACTCGCCTTGCGTAATGCGCTCCGCTATTTCGACCCGTCACTTCATGCGGCGCTGGCTCCCGAATTTGCCAAGGAATTGCACGATTACGGCCGCATCTATATGTATCGTTATCGTCCTGATTATGAGATGTACGCCCGTCCCATTGAAGCCTATCCGGCCAAATGTCGCCAGGCGGCAGCCATCATGCTGATGATCCAGAACAATCTGGACCCGGCGGTGGCCCAGCATCCCCACGAGCTGATCACCTACGGCGGCAACGGTGCCGTGTTCCAAAACTGGGCCCAGTATCGTCTGGTGATGAAATACCTGTCGGAGATGACCGATGAGCAAAACCTTGTCATGTATTCCGGCCATCCGCTGGGGCTGTTCCCCTCCCATAAGAACGCTCCCCGCGTGGTGGTGACCAACGGCATGGTGATCCCTAATTATTCCAAGCCGGACGACTGGGAGCGGATGAACGCCCTCGGCGTGAGCCAGTACGGCCAGATGACAGCAGGCTCCTACATGTATATCGGACCGCAAGGTATCGTCCACGGAACCACAATCACCGTCTTGAACGCCAGCCGCAAGATCGGCGGCGAGATTGGGGGCAAACTGTTCGTCACTGCGGGCCTCGGCGGCATGTCGGGTGCCCAGCCCAAGGCCGGCAACATCGCCGGAGTGGTCTCCATCACCGCTGAAATCAACCCCTCGGCCACGCAGAAACGCTACGACCAAGGATGGGTGGACGAGGTGCACTCCGATTTGGATGAGCTTTTCGAGAAGGTCAACGAGGCCCGTAAGAACAAGGTGGCACGCTCCTTCGCCTATCAGGGCAATGTGGTGGACCTCTGGGAGTATTGCGCCGCGCACGACATACAGGTGGACCTGGGCAGCGACCAGACCTCCTTGCACAACCCGTGGGCCGGTGGTTACTATCCCGTCGGCATCTCGTTCGAGGATGCCAAGGTGATGATGGCCGAGCAGCCCGAGGCTTTCAAGAAGGCTGTGGAGGAATCCCTGCGCCGTCAGGTGGCCGCCATCAACAAGCTGACCGCCAAAGGCATGTATTTCTTCGATTATGGCAACGCTTTCCTGTTGCAGTCGTCGCGTGCCGGCGCCGACATCATGAAAGAGGACGGCACGTTCCGTTATCCCTCTTATGTGCAGGACATCATGGGCCCGATGTGCTTCGATTACGGCTTCGGTCCTTTCCGCTGGGTGTGTACATCCGGCAAGCCTGAGGACCTGGAGGTGACCGACCACCTGGCCATGGATGTCTTGAACGAGATCAGCGCGACCGCTCCGGCGGAGATTTCGCAGCAGATGAAGGACAACATCACGTGGATTCGTGGGGCCAAAGAGAACCATCTGGTGGTGGGCTCGCAGGCACGCATCCTCTACGCCGACGCGGAAGGCAGAACGCGCATTGCCGCCGCCTTCAACGAGGCAGTGAAAGATGGTCGGTTGAGCGCACCCGTGGTTATCGGCCGCGACCATCACGATGTGTCGGGCACGGACTCCCCGTTCCGCGAGACCTCGAACATCTACGACGGGTCCAGCTTCTGTGCCGACATGGCCGTGCAAAATGTCATTGGCGACGGCTTCCGTGGCGCCACCTGGGTGAGCATCCACAACGGCGGCGGCGTCGGCTGGGGTGAGGTCATCAACGGTGGCTTCGGCATGGTGCTCGACGGTACCGAGGAGAGCGACCGCCGACTGCGCAGCATGCTCTTCTGGGATGTCAACAACGGCATCAGCCGCCGCGCGTGGGCACGCAACGACGGTGCCCTGTTCGCCATCAAACGCGCTATGGCCGCTAATCCCAACCTGCATGTGACGCTGCCCAACATGGCGGATGACAATCTGATTGATTCTATCTTCTAAACCATTATAAAATCCTCATGCTGAATAGGATGAATCGTTGCAGACTCCTCTTGTTGTTGCTATGCCTGTTGGTACTGGTCGGATGTAAGAAAAAACCGGAGCCGATCCAGATTACGCCCGACATCGAGAAAAACCACCTGCAACGCAACCACATCTTCGGGCAGGTGAAGAGCATCCAGACCTCCACTTACTTGATGCTGGACGACTCCCTCACGTTGTCCGATACGACACGCCTGGCTTCATTGCTTAAGAAACGGAAGCCGGATATTCTCTCGTACCAGCAGTACACCTCCGACGGGTTCCTGACGCGCTTCGTCAAGTTGGACGAGCACCGCGACACGCTGATCCGTCGGGAGTATCACTACAACGACCTCGCGCACCCGACGCGCTGGGAAGAGTACGACTCCACCGGCACGCTGGTCACGCGCGGCAAATATCTCTACGACCGCAACCACTTCCTCATCGGCGAGCAGATCTATTGTGGCGACAGCATTGCGATAGCCTTTTCCTACACGACTGACGGCATCGGCAATATCCTGACCAGCTCGCAGTCGTTCGGCGATGTGGTCACGCACACACGCAACCGCTATAACGAGCAGGGACAGGTATATAAGATTACCGAGTGCGAGCCCAACGGGAAGGTGTTCAAGACTGTGACCATCGAATACGACAACTATGGCGATGAGGTCAACCGTTGCGTGTATAAGTCCGGCAACCAGATGTTGGAATATACCTATAATCAGTACGATCAGGACGGACGGCAGATCAAGACTATCTACGAGGACCGTATCCACCACCGTAAGGAATCGCGTCTGTATATGGATTTTGACCCAGAGAAAAATTGGAAAATGGAAGTTCTGGTCGAAGACAATCAGATTATATCCGTGAGGAAACGGAAAATTATGTACTACCAATCAATTAATAATTAATAATTAACAATTAATAATTTAATAACTTAATAATTTAATAATTGTGATTGCCTATGGGCTATTACATTGAACTTTAAAACCTTTTTACTTTCATACTTT
>JAIKYR010000003.1 GCA_024682995.1 Bacteroidales bacterium
GAGCTCAAAAACATCGTTTTAGCTGTATCAGACCAGGTGGAAAAAACATCTCAGGAAGTCGAAAAAACTACAAGACAAATGAAAGAGACCGATCGGAAGTTCAAGGAATTGTCCAGCAGGTTCAGTTCTACCATCGGCAATCTTACAGAGGGGCTAATGGAACCCGAGGCGCTTAGAATCTTCAAGAAAGCCGGCTTCCAGGTGAACCGCTATTTTACGAACATGAAAAAATACGACAAGGACTCGAATGTGGAGATGGAAATTGACCAGTTCATGGTGGATGGTACGACGGCCATCGCGATGGAAATCAAGACGGCATGCAACAAAAGCGACATTGACTACTTCATTGCCAAGATGGGCCGTTTCAAGGAATTGTGTCCGGAATATAATGACAAGACCGTGTATCTGGCCATCGCGTCCATCAAGTACAACCGGGGTTCGGACCGGTACGCGCACGAGAAGGGCTTGCTGGTGGTGCGCGCCACGCCCGACAACATCTTCACCCTCGACTCGTCAGAAGGCGATGAAATGTTGACATATTAATTATTGTATCAACAAGCCTTTACACGCCAATCAAGCGTAAACCTGTCATTTTCCAAACACCCTCTCAAAGATGGCGGGCACCTGCTTCAGGTAATAGTCCAGCGTGAAACATTGCGCCAACTCTTCCGGTGTGAACTGCTTTTGAATCGTCTCATTCTGCATCAGAAGCTCCTGGTAGTCCTTGCCGTTGAACCAGGCTTCCATGGCAATAGGTTGTACCAGATCGTAGGCTTTCTCGCGGGCGAATCCCTTGTTGATGAGGGCTGTCATGACACGTTGGGCAAAGATGACCTTGTGTGTCAGATAGATATTCTTCAACATATTGTCGGGGAAGACAACAAGGTTTTCCAGAATCCTGCCGAAGCGGTTGAACATATAATCCAGCAGGATGGTGGCGTCGGGGAGCATGATGCGTTCGGCAGAGGAGTGCGAGATGTCGCGTTCGTGCCACAGCGGGATGTTCTCATATGAGCTGACCATGTATCCGCGCAGGATGCGGGCGCACCCGCACATGTTCTCGCTGCCGATGGGGTTGCGCTTGTGCGGCATGGCGGACGACCCCTTCTGGCCCTTGCCGAAAGCCTCTTCCGCCTCACGCAATTCTGTGCGCTGCCAATGGCGAACCTCCACGGCCATCTGCTCCATCGAGGAGCCTATGAGTGCCAGTGTGGCCATGTAGTGCGCGTGGCGGTCGCGTTGCAACACTTGCGTGGAGATGTTGGCCGAATGGATACCCAGTTGCTCGCACACGTAATCCTGGACAAACGGCGGCGTGTTGGCGAAGTTACCCACGGCCCCGCTAATCTTGCCGCACTCCACATCGGCGGCGGCGGCTTCGAAACGGGCCACATTGCGTTTCATCTCCTCATACCATAGGGCCCATTTCAAACCCAACGAGGTGATATCGGCGTGTACGCCGTGCGTGCGTCCGATGCAAGGTGTGTCCTTGAATTCGTAGGCGCGCTTTTTCAATATCTCCATGAAATGCTGGAGGTCGGCGCGGAGGATGTTGTTGGCCTGTCTGAGCAGATAGCCGTTGGCCGTGTCCACCACGTCGGTGGAGGTGAGCCCGTAGTGTACCCACTTGCGTTCCTCGCCCAGCGACTCGCTCACCGCACGGGTGAAGGCCACAATGTCGTGGCGCGTCTCCTGCTCAATCTCATAGATGCGTTCCACTTGGAAGGTGGCCTTGTCTCTCAGTTTTTGCACATCCTCGGCAGGTATCACCCCCAGCTTGCTCCAAGCGGCAGCGGCTTCAATCTCGACTTTCAGGTAGGCACCGAATTTGTTTTCCTCCGTCCATACGGCACTCATTTCCGGACGCGAATAACGTGGTATCATGTCAGCTTTTTTTTAGGTTGCAAAAATACAAAAACTATCGTTTTACAAACCGTCTTACCGCCATTCCTTTTTTCGTCTCAACCCGTATCATATACAAGCCGGCAGCCAAATGCGAAACATCCAGTTCCACTTGGTTGGCATCAATCTCTTTGGTTTGCAAAACATTACCATATATGTCATAAATTATAATCCGGTGCAACGGCTCTTTTGAGTCTTGTAGCGTGAGGACACCTGTGGTGGGATTCGGATATAATGACACAGCCGCCTCGTAGTTGGTAATGCTGACCGTATCTTCCGGTCCCGACTCGGGCAATGTCCGGAACGTTTGTGTATCACTATAAACACTTTCCCACAAAAGATAACAGCGGGCCTTCACCCGGACATGGTATTCCGTATTCGGCAGCAGGTTGTCGTAAACCTTGACGGGAACCGACACGCCCTCCTCATTCGGGGAATCCGACCCGTCGGCCCACAGCTGCACATACCAGAAATCCTCATCGCCTCCGGGCACCCATTGCACCGTGGCACTGGTCTGCCCGATGTCTGAAACCGTCACCTGGGATGGCGGCAGACACTCTATAATATCTTCTTCCACCACCAAATTATCCAAACCGCAATAATCATGACCCGAATAAGCGGTTTTATAACGGAAGGCGATATAGCCCGCCACCGGCACATTCGCATAGCGGTAGAAATGAATCGTGTCGTAGGCACCGTTGATGTCCGTCTCCGAGGAAATCTGTTCAATCGCCACAAACGTGGAAGTGTCGGTGTTATTCGTCATATAACCGATTTCCAAATGGCTATCCTGCTGATACATCCGCTTCCAGAAGGAGATTTTAAGATTGTACAACGTATCCGACATCTCGGGTAACACCAAATAGGAGTAATAGCCTATCCCGTGCGCAAACATCATCACCCCATTGGGGCTGGTATAATTATACCCATATTGCACAATGTGCGGCATGGGAATCGAGGTTGAGGTGCGGTAGGCAAGCCAGCAGGGCGGCACCCGACCGGTAGCTTGTTGGAATGCACCTTCATAGCTGTCGAAATTATCGATATATGGCAACAGTTTGGGCGTCACACACCATGTACGGGCCGACACAGGTCCCAACCATTCGCTTTGGTCGTCGGAAGAGCAGTAGGCCCGGACGTAAAACTCATAATCCATTCCTTCCTGAAGACCTGTTATCGTAAGCGGAAGCGTGTCGGTGAGGACCAATGTGGCATTCCCATCCGGATCCACACCTCGCAAGCCGTAGGCTACCTGCCAATAATTATTGCTGTTGAGGGTATCCGTCCACTGCAGCTGAACCGCATCTGCCATAACAGCCAAAATCTGGAGGTCTTGCGGAATCAGACAGGTGGGGATACGTTCCAGATTCACATCATCCACATTGAAATAGATATTGGGTCCTCCCTGGGCCTTAAAGGCGATGTACCGTCCCGTTCCGGTATAGGTGTCAAACGGGATAATGACTTCGCTCCAACCGCTGGCCACTCGGGTCACCGTCTGAATCTCCTCGAAGGTGGAGGTGTCATACGGATTGGTCATCATACCCACATGGAGTACAGTTGAAGAGAGGGACGCGTTCCAATAGAAACGCAACTGGACGGTATCTAACGAGATGGTATTTCCCACTGGCGGCAAGGTGGCGATGCAGAAATCATTGCTGGCATGGAAATACAGCGACCGCGAACCATTGTAATGGGAAGTGCTGATGGTATAAGGATACCAGATGCTGGAGGTGAACATGCTGGTGGAATTTTTCTCCCAGCATAATGGGAAAGTATAATTGGCGGTGCCTAACGAATCGAAACTCTCATTAAAAGGCAATGAATTGATGGGGAAACATTGCGTGCGGAAAGAGATGGCGGACGACCAGTCGCTGTACGTTAGATTCTCGCAGACGGCACGCACATAGACATCATAGAAAGTGGCATCTGTCAGGCTGTTTATCGTGATGGGATGGTTGTAAGCCGTCAGCAGCGTGCCGGTACCGGCCGTTTCGGGATTGAAGCCCGCGGGACCGATGACCACCTGCCATTCGCTTTCACTGCGCCCCGGGGTCCAGTCCACCTCCACCGAATGGATGCCGATGTTGGAGACCGACACGTTCACGGGATTCACGCAGACAGGCGCATAATCCACTTGCAGATTGTCCATATAGAACACCGTGGGAACAGCTCCTTGCGACCGGAAGGACAAATATTGTCCCGTACCCGTGTAGGAGGTCAGCGGGATCACATATTCGTTCCACACCCGCGTGCGGGCATGGATGGTCTCAATCAGAGTGAAAGAAGAGGTATCGCTCGGATTGGTCATCACTCCCACATCTACTGAGCGGTTCAGATCATCGAATTTACCCAGGAAATGCACCTGAAGTTTCGACAGAGTATCCTGCAGCAGCGGGGTGGACACATATTCGTATTGGTTGGCGTTATGAGACAGGAACAAGGCTCCCGGAGCTGTGAAATAGGGTTGGTGCTGCAAGTTGGAGATGGCCGACATTCCATTGCCGGTTTTAGTCCAACAGGGCGGGAACACATTGTCGCTGGAGGCGATACTGGTGCCATAGTTGTCGAAAAACTCCTGATAGGGAACCTGGGAATCCAAGCAATTGGTGTTGAACGCCATCGCCGACGACCAACTGGAATAGTTTGTCCCGTTGCAGATATTCCGGACATAAAAGGCGTATCGCGTGCCTGGGGTGAGATCGGTCAGCGTCACAAAATTATCATACGAGGGGTACACCATGGCTGTGTCGGGATTGAACCCCGCAGGACCATATACGTACTCCCAGGAACCGGCCATCATATCCATCGGCCAGGACACGTGTGCTGACGTTTGGGTGATTTGGGAGGCCATGGCATAATTCGGGGCCGGACAATCCGTATAATCGATGAGGATGTTGTCCATATAGCCGTAACTGTCCGACGTGCCCGTATTGCTCCGGAACGCGATGTAGCGGCCCGTCCCCTGATAATCGGAGAGGAAGGCCTCGGCATGGTACCAGGAACCCCATTCAAATGTCAGGGTATGGTTTATTGGGGTGAAGGTGGACGGGTCCAGCGGATTGGTCATCACACCCACCTGTATCTGTGTCATGTAATACATCCGAATTTTGAAACTCACCTTCACATATTGCATATCAATAGAGGCATCCAATGCTGGCAAGGCCAGAGTGGTGTAACTTCCATTTTGATTATACAAAAACAGAGATCCAATACCATCATAAAGATAATAACTGTCGCCTATGATATTTTGTTCTGAGGAGACATGATCACTAAAGTAACGGGTTTGGATGTTCCAGCATGGGGGTGCCACTATATCGCCATACGTGCCGTCGCTGATCCCATACGTGTCGAAAGTTTCCAAATAGGGAAGTGCGGCAATTTCTTCACACAAGGTCATTTGCGTGGCTTCAACCGTATATCGGCTCTTGTCGGTCGCGCTGCACAAGGAGCGTATTTTATAGGAATACACCGTGAAAGGCGAGAGACCTGTAAGCGTGCAGAATGTATCGGACACCACTATTGACGACCATGACTGAGACGTGTCGGCCTTGTACGATACCTCCCACTGGGTTTCGCTTCCACCCCGTTCCCAAGTCAACCCTAAAAAATCACTTCCCAATTGATTGACTACAATGTTTTTAGGTCTATGACACGTAGGCTGATAATCCACATATACATTGTCTAAATAAATATATCCGAGGAACGGCTGCCCTGATTTAAACGCGATACACCGGGCCTGGCCATTGTAACCAGTGAAATCCACATCATACTCACACCATTGGCTGGGCACCATTTTCACCGTATCCCACGGGATGAAACTGGAGATATTATCGTTTTCCATCATAAAACCAATTTCCATATTGTAAGAAGAACTGGCATATACCATAAATGAAACCCGCAAATTGGAAATGGGGATAGAAGCACTGATAGGAGGAAGCGCTGCGTATGAAGCCTGCGTGTTGGTCCCTCTGAAATAATAGGCTCCCGGAGCGGAAAAAGAATACAAATCATGAATATAGGGATATTGCGGGGTTGCGTTCGGCAACGTGTAACCATGCTGCCAACAATCGGGATGCATATTATTTCCCACTCCACTATAATCGAAATTTTCCTGATACGGCATCGTCTTAATCTCCCCGCATTGGGTATTGAAAGAGAGAACCTCGCTCCACGGGCTTAATTCATTGTTAGAACAAACAGTCTGCACCTGAAGCAAATACGGGGAACTGACTACCAGAGACTGAATCCGGCCGCTGTCGGCAGCAATGCCCGAAAGGGTATGCCAATCCATTTCATAAACCGTTTTATAGCGGATATTGGCTGTGACGCTGGCAGGGTCAGCCACCCAACGAACCAATACACTACTGTCGGTAACATCCGCCGCCGTCACCTGCACAGGACGAACGCACAATGGGATGGTATTTATTTCCAAATCATCTATAAGATAATGGTATCCCGACCTTCTGGGGGTTTGTAAGCGGAAAACAACATGCTTACCGGAGCCCGTTTGTTGGATTGTGTCCAAATAAAATTCAAAAAACTCCCAGGTGTTCATCTCTACGGGCACCGCATCCCCCACATACGTGTACGTGCTCATATCCATGGGGTTGTCGCACACATAAACTTTCAGGCGTCCGCATTGGGTATTACCATTGCGATAGGCATGAAAACTGATGGTCAGTGTTTGTATGGGGTCATTGATGGCTGGTGTTGCCACCCAAGTTGTATCCGTTTGTATTTCAAGACATTGTAATGGACTATAATACACATCGGGGATTTTTGTCACCTGCGGCTGAACATCCACATCCGCCGCCACCCAGCAGGCAGGCAAACTTCCTGTTTCCTCTTGGTCAAAACGTGTGCTAAACGGCACCATTACAGGTATGTCGCATAATGTTTGACAGGTTACGGAGAAAGAGTGCACACTGAGCTGGCCCGGCGAGCATTGCGAGCTGACTTGCACTTCATACGTCGCATTGGGCCATAATCCATTGATGGTGTAGAACGTGTCCGAAATGTTAGGAATCTCTACCCAGCTAATGTCGTCTTGATGCCTATAGGCGAGGGTGTAGCCGGTTGGAAGAGACGAAGGGGCAGGCTTCCAGGCACAGGTGATGGACTGACTTGTAGCACCCGACTGCCACACCCTCGCCGGCAAGGAACAAGGATTCGGACTACTCACCACAATATCATCCACATAAAACTCATTGTAAGTATGGATAAAATCATTCGGGGCTTTCGCCATCAGGGCTATGCGGTTTCCCGTACCATTATACGATGCAAAGGAGACCTGATATTCCATCGCTTGATCCGATAAATCCAACGAGTCCACCACCACAAAACTTCCGGCGATATCAGCCGTATTGGAAACAACACCCACCAACAGCCGGCCGGCATTCTCATTTCCTGTCGTTTTCCATGCTGACAGACGCAACGCCAATTGAGAAACCGCCATCCCCTCAATGGCTGGCATTACAGCTATCGCTTTTTGTTGAGATTCTGCAAAAAAAGCCAGATTCCGATACCGTGATCCTAATACTCGGGGCTCCACATACGGATACAATTCCGAAGAGGAGGTGTTGTAGCGCAGCCAGCACGTCGGCATGGGATTCAATACGGTGTTATCCAATTCGTAAAAATCGAAATTCTCCATGAAGGGTATGCTTGCCGACTGGCAGGTGGTGGTGACGGCAAACGAGCCCGCCAAAAACCGGCTGCCGCACGCTGCTTTGACCCGGACTTCAAACGAATAGTTTTCCTCAGGATTCAAACCATTTATAACCAAACTGTTATCATAAATATTCGTTTCTTCGATCCATTGGCTTTGGCCGGATTGCTTGTAATGCACCGTGAACGGGGCCGTTCCCGGAAAGGTATCCCATGCCACACGTACAAAATCGGACCCGATTTGGGCTACATAAAGGGCCGCAGGGTGCATACAGGCCATGGGTTGCAGGGAAAAATCTTCCACATAAACGGTGCCGTCCAGTGCTTTAAGTGCAATATGAGAACCGCTGCCCCAATAGGAGTGCAGACCTGCATACACCTCTTCGTATTGACTGACAGTAGAGGGCGACACGGTGTCCACCGGCACAAAGGTATATGGGTCATCCGGATCCGTTATGACACCCACTACCAATGCGGCCGCCGTTGAAGTTTTATATACATCACATTGGACCACTATCTGTTGTATATCTAACAGTGTGTCATTGATTTTCGGAATCACCGCGATACCATACCGGTTGTTTTCCGCCGATAATTTCAATACGGGAGAAGATACGGATGTAAGGGTGGTGATGATAGGCAAGATTCCATTATTATAAGGAAAGGGAACCCTTTTCCAGCAATTTGGAAACGTGTCGCGGTAGGCATCGAAATTCTCCGTATAGGGAAGGGATGTCAAGACACACGGGTCGGGCAAGGTGCTGCCGCAAACCGATGCCGACAGCGGGGAGGTGCCATTGACACACACCGTCTGCACTTGGTAGCAGTAGCTTTGGTCGGGCAGCAGCAGCGTGTCAGTATCTTCGAAGTCCATTGTGCCAACCGGTTGGTTTGTAAGCAAAACACCATCTCTATACACTTGGAATCCCGTGATGTTATCGTCTGTATAATGGCCAAACACTTCCAGCGGCATACCCATCTGTTCCAAGGAGGTGGAGTCTGTCCACGGCTGCCAAACTCCCGTTTGCGGTGTTATCCGGTAGGCGTTGCCGGTGGTTACATGCTGGTCATCCACCAAGGGCACCCCAAAAACAGGCTGTGCGGAAGCCGTCACGAAGGAAACGGCGATCCAATAGTCACCGGGATCTAGCAGGGTGTTCACATCCACCTCCACTTTGAAGATCGGGCGGATGGTATCCATATAATAATTAGGTGTATAGGTTCCAGGGGTTTGCACGCGGTACGCGGTTGTCCAGGTGCAGGTGGCCGGCAGCATACCTGCCGACTGCCAAAGGGTTTGCGTGCTCGTATCCGTTGGCCTTTCTCCGTAAATATATACGTATGCACCCGTCACGGGCGAAGCGGTGACGGGAACATTTTCGGCATACACATAGAAATCCACTTTCGTAAGTTGTGCCTGACGAGTGAGGCGTATGTCATCTGCCATCGCGTATCCGGAAGCGCCAACGGGCACGCCTAATGAGGTTTGTCCGCCGTACAGAACGCTGAGGTCGGCACCTTGCCATCCTTCGCCGGGATGATTGACTATCTGATCCTGCCTGTGCAGCACCAAACGTGACCCGTTCGCGTTGGGAAGGTTCCAACTGACGCGCATGGAACGGTGGCTGGTAGGCATTACGCTGACCTGCGAAGGAATCCCGCAGTTCTGCGCATTAAGATTCGAAAAAAGAAACATCCATAGTAGAAAAGTAATACAATTTTTTCTCATTATATTATAAATCAATAAATTACAATCAAAATCCATAAAGCAAACAGTCTTGTTGTTCGCCTCCACAAAAATACAAAAAGTATTGTCGTTCACGTTTATAGCCGAATGGAAAATTTATTTTGTATTTTTGCCCGCATTAAAAAAGAGTTTTATGGCACAGGAAAAATTCGCAATTATAGGGGCCGGTCATTTTGGCCAGGCCATTAGCAGGGCGCTGTCGGAAAAGGGTTACGAAGTGTTGGTGATAGACTCCAACCTCAACGTGGTGCAGGATTTGTCGGAAGATGTGGCGTATGCCGTATGCACGGATGCCACCAACAAGCGTGCCTTGCAAAACGAGAATATCCAGAATTTCGATGCGGTCATCGTGGCCATCGGCAACGACTTCGTAGGCCGGTTGCTCTGCACGGCCAACCTGCTGGATTTGGGTGTGAAACGCATTATTTGTAGGGTGATGGGCAAGAGCCAGCGCACCATTCTGGAAAAGATGGGCATCACGGAGTTCCTTTCCCCTGAAGACGAGGTGGGTGCCCTACTGGCCGAACGCCTGACCAACCCCAGCATCATTTCCTACCTGCAACTTCCTGATGATTACAAAATTGTGGAAATCATCGCTCCCGCACGGCTTATTGATTTGTCGCTCGGCGACATCAACTTCCGCGACAACCACAAGTTGAGCCTGATCACCATCCGCCGCAATTTTGAGGAGGTGGTGGCCGACAAGCTGGACACCAAGCAGCACATCATCGGCGTGCCCGACAACAAAACCGTCATCCAGGACGGCGACGTTTTTGTATTGTTCGGCAAGGAACACGACATTGACAACTTCATCAAAATTAACTTGTAATGCTTTTCGGGAAGAGCCGTAACG
>JAIKYR010000036.1 GCA_024682995.1 Bacteroidales bacterium
TGATCATTCTCCACGGTAACCATGCAGATGGTCGGGATGATTTCGGGGGCAAACAGGGCGGTGAACGAGGTGTCGCCGGTAATGGTGAATGAGATGGAAGGAGTTGCCGTCCCATTGTCCCATTCTCTGAAATAGTGCCCGTTGTGGGCAATAGCGGTTACCATCGCGGTGCTGCCGTAAGGATAATGGCCGGCACCTTCCACATGGCCGTATGAGGTGTTATTGACGTATGATACCACATTATGGTAGTCGATGGCAAAAATGGCGATTAAGGAGAGGTTATCAGTGATAATAATGGTGCGAGAGGTATCTGTATTCCAGTCGCTCCACCGCACAAAGTGATAGTGGGTTGTGGCGGTGGCGATAAGGGTTACGGTGTCGAGATATTCGTACGTGCCGCCTCCTGTTACGCTTCCCATGGCGTTGTCATTGCTGGCAACGCTCAGGGTGTATTGGTTTTTGGCAAAAAAGGCCGTAAATGTGGTATCCTGTGTAATTGTGACGGTACGAGGGTTGTCGGTGTTGCCGTCATTCCACTGGGTGAAGTGGTAGCCATAGTTGGGGATAGCTTGTATGAGGGCAGTTGAACCAATACAAAAGGAGCTTTGTTGGGTATTCTGCGATACGATGGTTACAGTTCCGTTATTATCCGATACCGACAGCGTAAGAACAGCAGCGGCTTGCTCATGATAGTTGCCCGCGCCCCATCCGTTTTGGTAATTTGCTGTTGTCCCGCATGGAATATTGATAACATTAGCACTGGTTAATTGGTAATTATTTCCTAACAAAATGGGATAATTCCAAAAAACATTCACAGTGTCTAAGGAACAATCACGGAACGCGTTAGAGCCAATAGAGGTGACGGAGTTTGGGATGGTAATGCTGGTAAGAGAGGTACAACCCCAGAACGCGTAATTGCCAATAGAGGTGACGGAGTTTGGGATGGTAATGCTGGTAAGAGAGGAACAATAGTCGAACGCGTAATCGCCAATAGAGGTGACGGAGTTTGGGATGGTAATGCTGGTAAGAGAGGAACAATGGTAGAACGCGTGATTGCCAATAGAGGTGACGGAGTTTGGGATGGTAATGCTGGTAAGAGAGGAACAATGGGAGAACGCGAAAGAGCTAATAGAGTCAACGGAGTTTGGGATGGTAATGCTGGTAAGAGAGGTACAATAGTTGAACGCGTAATCGCCAATAGAGGTGACGGTATTTGGAATGGTTATGCTGGTAAGAGAGGAACAATAGTCGAACGCGTAATCGCCAATAGAGGTGACGGAGTTTGGGATTATTGTGTTTTTACAACCGGCAATCAAGGTATTACTTGTTGTCTTTATTATGGCATTGCAACTGTCTCTACTATCAAATGTTGGGTTCCCGGGTGAAACATTCATAGAAATAAGGGCGGAACAACCACGGAACGCGTGAGAGCCAATAGAGTCAACGGAGTTTGGGATGGTAATGCTGGTAAGAGAGGAACAAATATAGAACGCGTAATTGCCAATAGAGGTGACGGAGTTTGGGATGGTAATGCTGGTAAGAGAGGAACAATGGGAGAACGCGTAATCGCCAATAGAGGTGACGGAGTTTGGGATGGTAATGCTGGTAAGAGAGGAACAACCCCAGAACGCGTAATTGCCAATAGAGGTGACGGAGTTTGGGATGGTAATGCTGGTAAGAGAGGTACAATAGTCGAACGCGTAATCGCCGATAGAGGTGACGGAGTACCAGATATTGTTATAGAACACACTGTCAGGGATGGTTAAGACACCTGATATGTAGGCGTTTGACGAAGATGGGTTTGAATTGGGATGGACGACACTAACCTCTCCGGTGGTACCAATCTTATAATACAGCGTCTGTCCACTCGGTGCCACGGCGCTGAAATCGTAAGTCTGGGCCTGGCAGGGCAGGGTTAAAAATATTGCGGCAAGAGCGCAAATGGAGAGTAGAAGGTGTTTCATATTATTTGTTTTTTTTAATTGATTATATCAACCCTTTGGTGAAAGCACCATTCCGATTGATGGCGCAAAGATATGATTTTTTGGTAAAAGAAATGATTTTTGGGTAATGATATTGCAGTTGACCCATTGTCCGCACGGATGCCGCGGCCATCATCATGTGCCGGTTCGCACAGTGAGATGTTTTCACTATCCCTATTCTGCGGATTTTTGTATATTTGCAGCCGAAATATGTGCTGAAAAGTGTGTTGGATGGTGCTATTTTGGTGTAGAAAAATGTGTTATTATGGAAAGAGCTGTTTATCAAAGTTTTATAGAATGGAAAAATCGGAAAGACCGAAAACCGCTGGTGTTGAATGGTGCAAGGCAAGTGGGAAAAACATGGCTTCTCCATGAATTCTCGCATCGTGAATATCAACAAGAAGCATACATAAACTGCCGAAAAAATGACCTTGCCAAGCAGATTTTCACGAAGGATTTTGATGTGGATCGTATTCTGCGGGCATTAAGGGCATTGACAGGTGTGGATATCACTCCTGGAGACACATTAATCGTCTTGGATGAAATCCAGGATATCCCTGAAGCGTTGGAGTCATTGAAATATTTTCGTGAAGATGCTCCCGATTATCACATCGCGGTAGCAGGATCGTTGCTGGGCATCTCTTTGCATTCCGACACCTCGTATCCTGTGGGTCAGGTAAATGAGATTAACATTTATCCGATGAGTTTTGAGGAATTTGTGCTGGCAAAAGGAGAGAGTGAATTATGGAAATTGTTGAAAACTCATGATGCTCAAACCATGAATCTTTTGCATGACAAATATGTGGAACTGCTACGACAGTATTACTATGTTGGTGGTATGCCGGAAGCTGTCAAGACATACGTGGAAACCGGTGCTCTTCAAGAGGTGCGCAGAATTCAAATGGAGATATTGCACGGCTATGATCGCGACTTTTCCAAACATGCGCCCAAAGAATTGGTACCCCGTATCCGTATGGTTTGGAAGTCTATTCCCTCTCAACTTTTCAAAGAAAATAAAAAATTCATTTACGGCGCTTTACGTAAGGGCGCTCGGGCGGCCGAATATGAATTGGCTATCAAATGGCTCGTGGATTCAGGTTTGGTATATCAGGTGCATCGTTGTTCCAAACCCGCGTTGCCATTGAGTGTATATGAAGAGCTTTCTGCCTTCAAACTGTATTTGGTTGATGTGGGATTGTTGGGCGCTATGGTGAACACGGAGCCTGCACAAGTACTGATAGCCAATTCAGTCTTCACTGAATACAAAGGGGGAATGACGGAACAATATGTGCTACAGCAAATGAAAAGCTTTGGCATAGAGCCGATTTATTATCACAAAACGGAAGATTCACGGCTGGAGATTGATTTTCTTATTCAACAAGATGCCCAGCTCTTGCCCATTGAGGTGAAAGCAGAAGGCAATGTAAGAGCCAATTCCCTGACCAACTTTCTGAAAGAGAATCCTGAAATCCATGCTGTCCGCTACTCCATGCTGCCATACAAAGAACAATCGCAGATGACAAATATTCCCTTATACGCTGTGCCCAATGTGCATTTCATACTTTTTGAACGGTACTCGGCAGAAACTTAAATAAGGTCAAGAGGCAGGTCGTAACGGCCAATCTTGCTATCCAACAAAAAAGGCGACTGAATCCAGCCGCCCTTTTCTTTTTGTAGTAAAATACGTATAACCGTTACTTTTCAATACGGATTCTTGCATCCACGGCGGTCACGTAGCGCGGGTTGCCGAGCAGCGGGTTGAGGTCCATCTCCACGATCTCGGGAGCGGCCTGCACCAATGCACTCACACGCGCGACCTGATCGGCGTAAAGGTCAATATTGACAGGCTCCTGGCCGCGCACGCCTTGCAGAATCTTGTATCCGCGCAGCTTCGTGAGCATTTGCTTGGCTTCGTCAGCCGTGATGGGTGCCAGTGCGGACTGCACGTCTTTCAGCACCTCGATGAAGATGCCGCCCAATCCGAAGAAGATCTGATGCCCGAACTTGTCGTCGCGGATGGCCCCGATATAGACGTCCGTGCCGTCCAGCATCGGGTACATCTCCACCGCGTAGGTGTCCTTGATGGCCATCAGGCGGTCGAACTCCTTGCTGACAGTGTCCAAATCCTTGACATTGAGCGTGACGCCGCCCACGTCGGACTTGTGCAGCGGACCCACGACCTTCATTACCAGCGGGGTGTCCTTGCCGCAGTTCACCTCCTTGGCAAACGCCAGAGCGTCTTCTTTCTTGTCCACCTCTACGGATTTCTTGCGCGAGATGCCGGCGGCGTCCAAAAGTTCGTTGTAGTCGGCAATCTCCAAGTAGCCGCTTTCGCACTTGTCGATGGTCTTGCGGATGCGGGCCACATCAACCTGTGGCAGATCCACATGCTCGGGTTGCGGTTTCGGGGTGTTCCACACTTTGACGAGGGCGTTGCCCAGCACGCACTCCTCCGGGAAGTTGATGCGTCCCTTGGCGATGAAGTCCTCAATCTCCTGCTTCACATTGATGATGGACGGAAGCACGGGGAAGATGGGTTTCTTGCAGGTCTTCATCTTCTCGTCAAGCAAGTCATAGACCTCCTTGTTGGAGAAGAGGCCCGGCGAGCCGAAGATGACCACGGAGAAGTCGATATCGGTGTATTCGTTTTCAACCGTGTCGATGATATAGCCTAACTGCTCGGCGGTGCCGGTGGCAAGGAAGTCGATGGGGTTGCCCACGGAAGAGCCTCCGAAGAGTTTGGAGAGCAGGGCGGGGCTGGCGGGGTGATCCTTGAGTGGCGGGACTTCCATTCCGCCGTTGCTCAGCACATCGGTCAGCATCACGGCGGGTCCGCCGGCGTGGGTGATGACGGCGCAGCGATTACCCTTCAGTTCGGGGTGCATGAACACGGCGCATACGGTGGTGAGCTCCTGGCGGTTGTGGCAGCGCACGATGCCCGCTTTCTGGAACAGGGCGTCCACGGCGGCATCGTTGGTGGCCAAGGCGCCAGTGTGCGACGAGGCCGCACGCGAGCCGGCAGCCGAGCCGCCCGACTTGATGGCCGCAATCTTGCAACCCTTGTTGATGAGGTTGCGACTGTGCTTCAGCAAACGTTGCGGGTCGCCGATCTTCTCCATGTAGAGCATGATGACATGACTCGATTTCTCCGGATCGAAGGTCTCGTCCAGATGTTCGAGCACATCCTCAATGCCGAGTTGCGCGCTGTTGCCCACAGCCCATACACTATTGAATTTCAGACCGTTGCTCATGCCGTATTCCTTGATAAACACGGCGGTGGCACCGCTTCCCGTAATGAAATCCACCCCCTTGGGGTCCAGTTTCGGAATCGGCGTGTCGAAGCAGCCGCTGTAGTTGGTGTTGAGGAAACCGGTGCAATTGGGGCCGATGAGCGAGCCGCCCACGGCGTTGATGGAGTCCACGATGTGCTTCTCGATGGCAGCGCCCTCGGCGTTCTCCTCCGAGAATCCCGCACTGACGATGATGAAGCCCTGGGTGCCTTTCTGCTGCGTCAGCACGTCCACCGTGTGGGCGCAGAACTTGGCCGCGATGCAGAGGATGGCGCAATCAACCTGCGGCAGATCTTCCACCTGCTTGTAGCATTTGATGCCCTGTACCTCATCTTCCTTGGGGTTAACGGCATATACTTCGCCCTTGAAGGCGCTCTCCAACAGATTTTTCAGGGCTTTGCCGCCCGGCTTGTGGATGTCACTGGATGCACCGCACACCACGATGCTCTTAGGATTTATCAGCTTGTTGTTTATCATATATTATAATATTGTATTAAAAATTGCATGGTTATCAGGAAAAGAGGTGAGGGTTATTGCACCATCTCTTTTTTCATTTGTTCTATCTTCTCCGTCAGCTTGGCCTCCTCGTCGGCGATATTGGCGCGTTTCTTGATGGGGTTGACCACGCTGAAGTAGAATTTGATCTTCGGTTCTGTGCCGGAGGGGCGCACGGTGACCTTGCTGCCGTCGGCAGTGAAGAATTGGAGCACGTTGGATGTGGGCAGGTTGATGATGCTGTTGGTGTTGTAGGTGAAGTCGTAGGATTTGGAGACGGTATAGTCCTTCATCATCACGACGGGCTGTCCGCCCAACGTTTTTGGCGGGTTGCTGCGGAAGTCGGCCATCATCTGCTGGATCTCCTCCACGCCGGCTTTGCCCTTCTTGGTGAGGGAGAGCAGGTCCTCCTTGAAGAATCCGTACGAGCGGTAGATGTCGTGCAGGATCTCGATGAGCAGCTTGTGGTTCGGCTTACCGAAGGCGTGGTAGTAGGCAGCCATTTCGGCGATGAGGCAGCAGGCCGACACGGCATCCTTGTCGCGCACGAAGTCGCCTACCAGATAGCCGTAGCTCTCCTCGCCGCCCACGATGAACTTCTGTTTGCCCTCGTTGCGCAGGATGTCCTCAGCGATGTATTTGAATCCGGTGAGCACATCGTCGCAAGCCACGTTGAAGTCCATGGCGATGCGGCTGATGAGGTCGGTGGTGACGATGGTCTTCACCACAAACGGGTTGTCGGGCATCTTTTTCTTGCTTTGCAGCTGGGAGAGCATGTAATGGAAGAGCAGGGTGCCGGTCTGGTTGCCGTTGAGCAGCTTCATGGTGCCGTCGGTGTCGCGCACGGCGATGCCCACGCGGTCGGCGTCGGGGTCGGTGGCGAGGATGAGGTCGGCGTTGACTTCCTCGGCTTTCTTCAGGGCGAGTTCCAGCGCTGATTTCTCTTCAGGGTTCGGCGACTTCACCGTCGGGAAGTTGCCGTCGGGGATGGCCTGTTGCTCTTCGATGATGATATTGTTGAAACCGTACATCTCCAAAGCCTTGGGCACCATGGTGATGCCTGTCCCGTGCAGTGGCGTATAGACGATCTTGAGGTTCTTGGCTTTCTTGACAGCGGAGGGGTTGACCGACAGGCGGAGGATGTTTTTGAGGTAGGCTTTGTCCACCTGCTCGCCGATGATATGGATGAGACGTTTGTTGCCGGTCCATTTCACCTGCTGGATGGAGGTGATCTTGTTGACCTCTTCAATCACGTTTTTGTCGTGTGGGGGCACCAGCTGGCCGCCATCCTGCCAATACACTTTGTAGCCGTTGTATTCTCTGGGGTTGTGGGAGGCGGTGATCATGATGCCGGCGTTGCATTTGAGATGCCGCACAGCGAAGGAAAGCTCCGGCGTGGGTCGGAGATCTTCAAAAAGGTGAACTTTGATCTTGTTGGCCGAAAGGATATCGGCGGCGATTTCCGCAAACTGGCGGCTGTTCAGACGGGAGTCGTGCGAGATGACCACGCTGACCTTCGTGTCGCGGAAACATCCTGTCAGGTAGTTGGCCAGCCCCTGGGTGGCGAAACCGACCGTGTATTTGTTCATACGGTTGGTGCCCACGCCCATAATGCCGCGAAGGCCGCCCGTACCGAATTCAAGATTGCGGTAGAAGGCCTCCACCAGCTCCTGGGGGTTCTCTTTCTGCAGTTTGAGAATTTCGTCTTTAGTTTCTTGGTCGTAATTCTCGTTCAACCAAGTGTTGATTCTTTGTTCAGTTGATGCTTCCATATCTAAGATTTTATGGCTGCAAAAGTACAAAAATAAAAGGATGATGTCAAGGTGTAACAAACAGATAATTTGCAAAAAAATAACGGATGCTTTTTTGCATCCGTTATTCCGCGGGGCCGATGGTGATAGGCAATTTGTAGCTGCTATACACAGGCTCACCGTCCTTTTGGGCTGGTATCCACTGCGGCATCTTCCTGACAACACGCAATATTTCTTCGTCAATGGGCGGGAAAAGGGAACTGACAATGGTGGGCCGGCGCACAAAGCCATTCTTGTCCACGTTGAATAAAACGACCCGACAACAAACTATTCCAAGTACGTTATCAAAACGCGCCTTGCTG
>JAIKYR010000064.1 GCA_024682995.1 Bacteroidales bacterium
TCTATAACCAAACGTTTGACCCCCAGTCTCTTGTATGCTTCCTCCAGCATTAGAGAGAACTCTTATGATGGTTTCGCCCCCAAAACGTTCTTTACGTTCATTGCGCAGTCGCTTCAGCCGAACGATCGGGTGGTGCGTTACATTGATGCGATTGACGGCAGGCAGTACTATTGCTTTAAAATGCAGATTTGGGCGGTCAATGACGAGTATGTCAAGTATGTGGATGCCTCCACACCCAATCAGAGTATTGTGCAAGACAGGGTGCTTTACACGAATTTTGTGTCTGAGAACCAGAATGCGTATGGTTTTCTGGCCTCTCGGAACTGTTGTACCCGGAACCTGACGATGAGTTCCCTGGACCACAATGAGGATTCGTTGGTGAAAGGTTCGATTACGGGGCATCTTGGGTTTGACTATTACCGTAATTCCCCGTTTTTCCATGAGGAGTCGGGAAAATGACGGTATATATAAATATATGGTAATACGGGGAGGTGCATTAAGCATCTCCCCGTATGTTTTAGCGGCAATTGAGACCGAGCTTTTTCAGCATCTGCCGATGGTATTCGGTCCGGGCGGAGAAATTTCTCCACTCTTTCCGGTCGGTCGGAGTCCAGACACATTCGGAAAGGGCACACAGGCGGGGCAGCAGCATGTATTCGGCCTGCTCGGGCGTGTTGATGAATTCTGTCCACAGGTTGCATTGGCCGCCTAGGATGTGCTTTTGCTGCTCTTTGTCAAGGCCTTCTGGCAGTGGGTCGAAGGTGTAGGCCTTCTCCAGCGTGATGAGGCCTGTCATCGCCAGCGGCTCTTTGCTCGGATCTTCCTGATAGAAGTTGAAGTAGCAATGTGAGGTGGGGCATAGGATGATGTCGTTGCCGTGCTTGGCTGCGGTTTTGGCCGCTTCGGGTCCCTGCCAGCACATGATGGTGGATTTGTTCACCATGTCATCAGAGACAATGTCGTCCCAGATAATGGCTTTCTTGCCTATCTGTTTGAGATGCTGGTCTATCTGGTCCATGAGCCACTGCTGCAGGGCCATTTCGCCGTCAAGATGCTTGTCGGCGATACGCTGCTGGCATTTGGGGCACACCTGCCAGTTGTCGTTGAAGGCTTCGTCACCACCGATGTGGATGTAAGGGTAGGGAAAGAGCTCGGCCACTTCGTTCAGCACTTTTTTATAGAATTCCAGCACCTCGTCATTGCCGGCGCACATGATGGCCTTGGGCGGCCAATAGGGCCCAACGGCTACGGTGTACGGGTAGTCGTCGCAGGCGAACTGCGGATAGGCAGCCAGGATGGCGCTGCAGTGCCCTGGGATTTCGATTTCGGGAATGATGTCGATGTGGCGTTCAGCTGCGTATTGGATGATGTCGCGCACTTGCTCTTTGGTGAAGAAGCCACCGTAAGTCATGGCCTCGTCCGGTTGTACCGGATGGAGCGTGTCCCACGTCTTGCGCTCGGGCCGCCATGCGCCGACAGAGGTCAGGGCAGGGAACTGGTCTATCTGGATGCGCCAGCCGTGGTCGTCGGTCAGGTGCCAGTGGAACTTGTTGAGTTTGTAGGCGGCCATGAGGTCGATATACTCTTTCACGAAAGCGGTGTCGAAGAAATGGCGCGACACGTCCAAATGCGCCCCGCGGTAGGCGAAGCGGGGGTAGTCGGTGATGCGGGCGCAGGGTAGGGTGATGCTCTTGGACTCTGCCAGCAGGTCGGGTATTCTCATCTGCCGGAGAGTCTGGAAGGCGTAGAACAGCCCTTGCGCCGTGTTGGCTCTGGCGGTGACACTCCGTCGCCGCACGGTCAGCGTGTAGCCCTCATTGCCCAGCTTGTCATCCCACTTCTTGTTGATTTCGAGGAGAATGCGGTTGCTCCGCCGACTGCTCCCGTCACCCAGATTCGGGGTGATGTTGAAGGATTCCTGATAGAGGTTGCGGATGGTCCGCATCAGGTGGCTGTCCTCACCCTCCACATTCTCGAAACAGAGGAATGTCTCTTGGTTCAGGGTGAAATGTCCCGCCTTCGGTGTGCATTCCACCGGATTTGGGATGATGACGATGGGGTTGCTCTTGTGGCAGCCGCAGCATAACAGAACCAGGCTGCAAAGCAGAAAGAGGGATGTATGTTTCATATCTGTCTATATTTGCGCGCAAAGATACGCAAAATCTCCGAAAAAAAAGGCTGGTCCCTGTCAGAGACCAGCCTCGAAAACATGTGTCGTCTTATTTCTTAGGGATATTCTTCAGAACCTCCACGAGGAAATCGAAGAACTTGCCGACGGTGTCGATGTTGACGCGCTCGACGGGGGAGTGCGGGTGCTCGATGGTCGGGCCGAAGGAGACCATATCCCAATCCGGATAGCAGGCTCCGAAGAGACCGCATTCCAGACCGGCGTGGATGGCCATGATCTTCGGTTCTTGTTTGAATTTCTTAGCATAAACCGATTGACAGGTCTTGAGGATGGGAGATTCCATGTTCGGTTTCCATCCGGGATAGGCACCAGTGAGTTCTATGTCGCATTCAGCGAGTTCGGCGATGGCAGTCATGCGGTCGCCCAGAGCGTCTTTGGCGGTGTCAACGGAGCTGCGCAGCAGGCAGATGGCTTTCATTACACCGTTCTCAGCACTGATGGCAGCCAGGTTGTTGGAGGTCTCCACGAGGTTCTCCATGGAGTCGCTCATGCGCAACACACCGTTGGGAATGGCGAACAACATGCCGAGGAACTGGTTCTGGGCCTTGGTGCGGATTACTTTCGTCGGCGTGTCAATGGGCTTGACGGTGACGGACATGTTCTCCTCCGTAGCGGAGAACTCGGCCTTGACGGCAGCTTCAAACTTCTTGGCGAAGTTCTTGAAGGCTGTGGCTTTCTTGGCGGGAACGGCCAGGATGGCGGTTGCCTCACGCGGGATGGCGTTACGCAGACTGCCACCGCTCAGGGAGGCTAAGCAAGCCCCAAAGTCCTTGACGGCACGAGTGATGAAACGGACGGCAATCTTGTTGGCGTTGGCACGACCCAGATTGATGTCCATGCCGGAGTGACCGCCGTGCAAACCCGTGACGATGAGCTTGAAGCCCTTCATATCTTCGGGTGTGGGCATCATGGTGTATTTGCGCTCGAAGTTGGCATCCAAACCGCCGGCGCAACCCACATAGAGCTCACCCTCCGTCTCGGAGTCGAGGTTGATGAGAATCTTGCCCTTCACGAAGCCCTTCTTCAGGCCGAAAGCGCCGGTCATGCCGGTCTCTTCATCGATGGTGACGAGGATCTCCATCGGGCCGTGTTTCACGCCTGGGGTGGTTACGCACGCCAGCGCGGCGCACACGCCGATGCCATTGTCGGCACCTAAGGTCGTCCGGTTCGCACGAACCCAGCCGTTGTCGATGATTGGCTCAATGGGGCTCTTCAGAAAGTCGAATTTCGGGTCGTCGGCCTGCGGCACCATGTCGGTGTGGCCCTGAAGGATGACAGGCGTTCTGTCTTCCATGCCCTTGGTGGCCGGAATGGTGAACAGCAGGTTGCCGGTCTTGTCCTGTTCCACTTTCACCTTGTGGTCCTTGGCCCACTGTTTCATCCATTTGATGGCAGCATCTTCGTGCTTGGACGGATGCGGGGCATCACACAGGTTTGCAAAATTCTCCCACAAATCATGCGGGTACAGTTTCAATAAGTCTTTGTTCATTTTTTATTGGGTTTAAAAAAGGTTTATGATGTTCGGATTGTAATGTTTATTATGTTCGTAAAGTTAAAGTGGGAAAGTAAAAAAATGTTAAAGTAATAAAGTTATAAGGTCATCGTTCAAAGTTCAAAATCAAAGCTCCTCATTCATAATTTCTCCTCAAATCCCTCCATCACTATTAATTATTAATTGTTAATTGTTTTTTCCTCTCTCACTTTCGGTTTTCCCCAGAAACGCAGAACGGCGATTTCGGCAAGGAAACAGAGTAATGAGATGATGATGAAGTAGATCCAGAGCGGTTTGCCGTTGAGTTTGTCGGTGGCGCTTTTGGCGATATTCTTGGTGCCCGTCTTGATGACATCGATATTCTGGTCGGAGGATTTGGCAGCCTTTGTCAGTTCGTCTTCATCGTAGCACGATAGGTCTGATTCTTTTCGGTTCTGGTTGAAGGCGAGCGTTCCCATCTTGGCTCCGTCGAGGAGGATGTCGTAGAAGTTGCTGGTGGTGGCTTGGTTATGGAAGTAGAGGGCGGTCTCGTTGCCGATGCTGCGCTGTTCGGGGATGAACTCTTCGCCGCCCTTGCGTGCTTTCAGCGAGAGCGTACCGTCACGCCCGGGGGCGCGTAAGGCGATGCTTTGCATCTGGTCTACCCCGATGATATTGTAAAGCTTGTTCTGCATCACGCTCATAATGCCGATGTTGTGCAGCGGCACAAAGAAGAGCGCGTGCCGGTGGCAGTTGCCGTAGGCGTCCTGAAGTGCCACTGCCGATAATATGACCTTGCCCTTTTCCACGTTGTATGCTGTCAGCAGGGGAGATCCGTCTTCCAGCGACATGATGACCTCGCTGCCGGAAGTCCCGCCGCCTTTGATCTCATAATGCTGTAGTGTGGTTGGCATGTCAAGGCGGTCGTTACGGTTTTCCAAAGCCCCTTTGAAATAGAGACTCTCCGTGTTGATGTTGCTGCATTTCAGCTCTTTCTTCAGCAGACTGCCGTATGTGCCGCTGCCTAAGCTGCTGAAGAACTGGCGGACCGAATTGTCGGTTTCGGTGGCGGGGAAGACCAACAGCGTGCCCCCGCTTTTAACGAATTTTGACAGCTCGTCAGCCAACCCGCTGGAGATCTTGGGGATCTCGTTCAGGACCACCACGCCGCACTGCTTCAGCTGGGAGTAATTGACCTGCGTGTAGGGCATGGGCAGGTAGGTGAATACGGAATCTTTTCCGAACAGGGCCGACAGGAAACGGTTGCCGTCGCGGTCGGTGATGGCTACGATACGGGTGTTGTCAGTGACTTCGTAGGTGAAGAACAGCTGGTCATCGAAGGTGATGGGCGCGTCTTCCAGCACCAGACGGGCGCATTGCGTGCCAACCTCTTCAATGTTGTAAACCATTCTGCAGTCGATGTAGGCACCTGCCGGGATGTCAATGGCGGCCACGGCCTTCTGCTTGTCGTTGACGTACAGCTTGAGCGGCAGCTTGTTGAGCTCCTCCTCGCCATAGTTGTGGATGCGAGCGAAAAGGGTCACTTGATTCCCGACCTTGAATACGGGCGAAAGGAACCAGCAGCTGTCAATGCCCACATTGTTGCTGTATTGGGTGGGTAGTGGAACTAAAAAGGAACTGGTGCTGCTGTCGGTGCGCATCAGCGCGATGTTGAAGTTGTTTTTCTGGAAATCCGATATATAATAATGTACGATGTTGCCTTTCTGGGAATTGGAACATGTGTTCTCCTCAAAGGTGAGGATTTCTTTCCAAGTATGGCTTTTGGGCGAAACCTTGATGTTGTCCAATAGCTCCAGGATTTGATCCTTGTTGAGGATGTGCGACTCCTCGCCGGTGAAATCCTGCGTGGTGAGCACGAAGTCGTCGTTGAAGCCGAATGCGTTGACGATGTTCTTTGCTGCATCCACCGCCTCATAGAGCAGGGTGCCGTCCTTGCTGTTGGCCTCCATGGAGTATGAGTTGTCTAAGAAAATGGAAACCAGGTTCCCGTTGCGGCTTTTGGAGTTGCTGTTGGGGATGAAAGGTTGGGCGAAGGCCAGCACCAAAGCGGCAATGCCCAGAACACGGAGCGCCAACACCACCAGCTGTTGGATGGTTTGTTCCCGCTTGGTCTTCTTCTTGATGTCCTCCAGCATCTTCACGTTGGAGAAATACACCGTCTTGTATCGTCTGAAATTGAACAGATGGATGATAATCGGGACGAGGATGGCGGCCAGACCAAAAAGCAGAAGAGGGTTCGCAAAAGCCATATCAGAGGTCTATATTGGAGGTTTTTAGTGAAAAAACAAATTTATAAAATGCGGGCGTTCTTTTATTTTGCCGCCGCAAAGATACTCAAAAAAACGATTTCTCTTTTAGTTCTTCCCCACTTTACTGGAATACGCGTCGATGCCTTTGCGCAGGAATTCGATGTACTTGTCTTTGTTACGTTCATAATAGGTAGGACCAGAGAGGATGTTGCCATCGGGGTCCACCACAAAATAGCAAGGTTGCGAGTTTTCGTGATATTTCGTCTGCTCAATCAGACGGTTCTTGGCTCCCAGCATCGTGATGGGGTCTCCATCGGCATCTTTCAGTTTGCCTTTTTCGTTTTCGGGCAGCTCAATGGTTTTATCGTCGGCGTAGAGGGTGCAGACGATGAGCTCCTCGGCGAAGATACGGCGCACCTCCGGATCGATCCAGACGGCGTTCTCCACGTTGCGGCAGTTGGTGCAGCCGTGGCCGGTGAAGTCCAGGAACACCGGCTTGCCCTCCTTCTTGGCCACGCGCAGGGCCTGGTCGTAGTCGAAGTAGCCCTTGATGCCGAAGGGGATATGGAGTTTGTCGGCGTATAGCGGATCCTCATCCATTTGGTAGGTGGAATTGCCACTTTCGTTGCGAACAATGGTAGAGATGTCGAAGTCCTGCGTGGGCATGGGCAGCAGCCAGCCGGAGATGGCCATCAGCGGGGCGCCGAACATGCGCGGAATCATATAAACAACGAAGGTGAAGACGAAGATGGTGAGTGTGAAACGGAACCAGCTCTTTTGGACGGGGTATTCGTCATCGAGCGGGAAGCGGATTTTGCCCATCAGGTAGAGACCTAACAGGGAGAAAATCACGATCCAAAAGGCCAGATAGACCTCACGGTCGAGGATTCCCCAGTGGTAGGTCTGGTCGGGCACGTTGATGAACTTCAGGGCGAAGGCGAGCTCCACGAAGGCGAGGATCACCTTTAGCGTGTTCATCCAGCCACCCGACTTGGGCAGTTTCTTCAGCAGGCCCGGGAAGAGGGCGAAGATGGTGAACGGCACAGCGATACCTAACGAGAAGCCCAACATGCCGATGATGGGTTTCAGGAAAGTGCCGCCCGCGGCGTTGAGTGCCACGGCACCCGCGATGGGCAGCGTGCAGGAGAAGGAGACCAGCACCAAGGTCAAAGCCATGAAGAAGATGCCGGCGATACCGCCCTGGCGTTGGCGCTTGGCAGAGCCGTTGACCCACGAGCTCGGCAGCGTGATCTCAAAATAGCCGAGTAGGGAGAACGCAAAAATCAGGAAGATGACGGCAAAGAGCAGGTTTGGTATCCAGTGCGTACTCATGATGTTGCCCAGGTCGGCACCAAAGATAGCAGACAATATCAATCCGAAAACGATGAATATGAGAACAATAAACAGACCGTACAGCAGGGCGTCGCGTTTGCCTTTGTGCCCCTCCTTTGAGAAGAACGAGACCGTCATCGGAATCATCGGGAAGACGCAGGGCATCAGCAGGCCAACCAGACCACCCAGCACGGCAGCCAAGAAATAGCCCCACAGCGTCTCCTCCTTTTCGGGCTCGGCATGGGCCGGTTGCGGATTCTCTGGGGCGGGGGCGATGGTGGCCGTGGCCGTGTCCTCCACGGGCTCTTCCACTTCGGCGGTAGTCGCCACGGCAGGATGGTAGTCTTTCAATTCGAAAGAGAACTTCTGCTCCACAGGGGTGCAGCGACCTTCAATGCAGGCCTGACCCTCCACCTTGCCCTTGATGGTAAAGGGTTGGTCGTCAAGTACTTGAACCCGCTGCCGGAATGTGACAGCCTTCGTGAAAAACCGCGATGTGCAGTCGAAGAGATCGTCGTACTCTTCCTGCGCCTTGGGCTCCTGCACCTTTCCAATGCGCTTGTATTTCGCATCTGGCGTGAAGGTGAACGTGGCGGGGATCTCGATGCACTTGGCATCCTTGGTTTGCGAATAGAAATGCCAGCCATTGTCAATGGTGGCATGACATTGCAGTTCGGCCACCGAGTCGTTGATTTTTACAGTCTTGAAGGTCCATTTGACGGGACTCTCCTGCGCGGTGGCCATGTTGCCGGCTAGCAGGACAAAGAAACAGAGGAATGGGATGATGATTCGTTTCATTATGATTCCGGATTGTTTGGAATGTTATTGTTTTTCGTCTTGGATTTTAATGCGGAAAGAGAGATAGATGAGGTAGGCGATGCACACGGTCAGGATGATGAGGGCACCGTTCTGGCTGCCCATGCCCTCCGACAGGGAGGTCATGACCGGCGGCACGATGGCTCCGCCCACAATGCCGGTGACCATCAGGCCGGAGATCTCGTTGGCCTTCTCGGGGCGCAAACGCATGGCTAAGGAGAAGATGACGGAGAAGATGCTGGCGCAGAAGAAACCCACCAGCCCGATGAAGAGGAGAATGGAGATTTTGCCGTGCAGGAAGAACAAAACAATCATGCCGACGAAGGCGGCGATGATGTTGTAGCGGAAGTAGCGTATGGTGCTCATCTTGGCCAACAGGGCTGTGCCAATGAAGGCGCCGATGGTGCGGCATAGGAAATAGACGCTGGGCGCATAGGCCACGGCGGCCAGATCGACGCCGAGACGTTCCATCAGCAGTTTGGAGGATTCCATATTGAGACCCACATCAATGCCCACCACCGCCACGATGCCCAGGAACAGCAACAGGATATTGCGGTCGCCCAACAGCTTGAAAGATTCCCCGATGGAGGTCGTCTCCGGCTGCTCTTCCCGTTCCACCTTGGTGAAATAGAGCCACAAGCCGGAAATCAGCGTGATGGCGGCGAAGATGGGGAAGATGTAGTGCCAGTTGCCCAGCACGTTGGTGGCGAAGATGGCGATGAAGGGTCCGCAGAAAGACGACAGCGCCTTGATAACCTGCCCGCCCGTCATGGAACTGGTGAGCAATTCGCCAGACAGCATGTTGGAAATCAATGGGTTCAGGGATACTTGCAACAGTGTGTTCCCCACACCTAACAGCACAAAGGCAAGGCAGCAGGTGGTCAGCGTGTAGCTGATGAACGGGATGATCATACCGACGATGGTGATAATCATGCTCAGGAGAACGGTGTTCTTGCGCCCGATGCGGTTCATCAGGGATGCCGTGGGGATAGATAGGAGCAGGAACCACAGGAAAACCATCGATGGCAGGAAACCGGAGGCACGCTCCGACAGCTGGAAGTCCGTCTTGACGTAGGAGGTGGCAATGCCGACCACATCCACAAACCCCATCACGAAAAAGGCGAAGAAGATGGGGAGCAGGATGACAAGGGTGGAATGTTTTTTCATATTGCAGATGATTACAATGCTTATTTTCGTTAAAAAAATAAAAGGTGCAAAGATAATCATTAAAATGGAATGTTGATTTTTTCAGTGCCTTTATTTTTCAAAAAAACGAAGAAATTTTTTTTGCCTTATGAAAGAATCTTATTTTTACTATTTTTGCGAAATTTTAAAACACAAGGATTATGAGTTACAAGATTATTGATGTAGAAGGTATTGGCGATGTATACGCCGCCAAACTGACGGAAGCCGGTATCAACACGGTGGAAGAATTACTGGAAAAGGGCAAAAAACCGGCCGGACGTGCCGAATTGGCCGAGCAGACGGGCATCTCCCCGAAACTGATCCTCACATGGGCGAACCATGCCGATCTGATGCGTATCAACGGTGTGGGCCCGCAATTCTCCGAGTTGTTGGAGGCTGCCGGTGTGGATACCGTGAAGGAATTCCGCCATCGCGTGGCCGAGAATCTCTGCGCGAAGATGAACGAGATCAACGAGGCCAAACATCTCGTGGGCCGCGTGCCGTCCGTCGCCGAGCTCCAGAAAATGATTGACCAGGCCAAAGAGCTGGATCCCATGATGGAGTACTAAAAAAAGCAGCCTTTCGGCTGCTTTTTTTTTACCTTCCCACACTTTGGCCCCCTTGACCGCCCTGGGCTTGCGCCTGTGCACCTTCCAGCTCCATCTTACCGAACTTGAAGGTGATGCCCGCGCGGATGCTGCGGCCTGACCAGCTGCTCCATGTGGTGCTGTTCGATGTATAGTAAGGATTGTTGATGTCGGTGCCCCACTTGTTCCAGTTGAAGATGTCGCGTACATCCAGATGGATGGAGATACGGCGCTTCCAGAACTCCGCGCGCAAGCCGGCATCGATGCTGTAGCGCGGGCGCGTCACCGTGAACATGGACACACTCTTGGAACTGTAATTGGCGGAGGCGTTGACCTCCAGACAATTCCACATCTTGGCCCAGAAATTCAACCGGAAACTGTATCCCAAATTATCCACCGTATAGGGCGTTTCCTCTTTACGGAACTGGAACGAGGATTTCATATAATACACATTGGCGTAGAAGCGGATGTTCATGAAGGCCTTGAGGCGGTACATCACGTTCAATTCCGCGCCGGTGTTGAGTGACTTGCCCGCATTGACCGGCATAGTGAACGTGACTATGCGTCCGAAGAAGTCGCTATATGCCACATCCGATTGCTGGCTGAATTCATCTTTGCTGTTCTTGAACCAGGCATTGAGGCCGATGTTGCCGAACTTGTTGATGTACTTGGTCCATCCGGCCTCAATGGAGTTGGTGAAGGTCTGCCGCAAATCGGGATTTCCTGTACTGTAACCATCCTCACCGTAATCGATACGGGTGCACAAGTCATCGCCACTGGGATTGTTCACGCGGCGCGTGTAGCTGAGCTTGAAGTTGTGCATATTCTTGGTGCGGTAACTTAAATGGAGGGAGGGGTAGAGACCCCAATAGCCCTTGTGGACATCGTATTGAGGGTCGTTGAGGATAAGCAGGTTGTAGATTTCATACTCGGTGCGCAGGCCGCCCTTGAGGGTGAAACCGCCAAAGCGGTGCTGCAAGGTGGCGTAGGCGTCAAAACTTCCGTCACGACTGCGCACATCCTTAAAACGGATCTCATCCAGCACATATTCGCCGGTGGAGAACACCAGCGTGTCATAACGCTGATAATTCAAGCGGGGATCATAGTCTCCCGACACACCTATTTCTATCTCCCCATCCTTGTGATATGGAATGGTATAGTCCAATGAAGCGTTCATGCCAAACGACCGGTATCGGTTTTGCTGTTTTTGCTTCTTGTCCAAATGATCCAAATAAAAGTAGTCGCGTGATGCGTCTCCGGTTTGTTTTCTGCCCCAAGTCCAGAAACTCATGTCGGCGCTGATTTTGTGGCCTTTGCTGTTGAATTTGTGCTCGTACCACATTCCGCCATAGCCGCCACCTCCTAAGGTGTTTTGTCCCTGGTTGTTGAAGTAGGATCGGTTGCTTGGATTATAGATGTATTCCTGATGGTAGGTGGAGTCCCAGTAGGTATAGCCGCCAAAACCGGGATAACCACCCGCCCAGAAATAGAGACTGTTCATCGTATCGGGGGTATAGGAGCCGTTGATGTATAGGCCAAAATCGTGACTGAATTGTCGGAATTGGTTGATGCTGTGAGTAGTGGTTGATGTGTCGCCCTCGTCTGTCAATATGGTGCGAAACGATTCACTCTTGTTCTTATTGATGCTATAGGAATAATGGAAATAAGTACTTATGGAGAATTTCTCGTTGGCATAGACGTAGGAGATGAAGGGAGTGATTTCGGGTGTGGAGGAACCGCGCACACCAAAACTCAAGAAGCTGTTTTTCTTAATCTTAGAAGCGGTAACGATATTGATGATGCCGCCGCTGCCCTGGGCGCTGTAGCGGGCCGAGGGATTGGTAATGACCTCGATTTTTTCAATGCTGCCCGCGGGCATCTGCTGGATGAACTGCTTGAGTGCCTCGGCGTTCATATTGGAGGGCTTGTTGTTGATCCAGATCTCCACGGAAGAGACGCCGCGCAACGTCACGTTGCCCTCCACATCCACCTCCACGCCGGGCGCGTTCTGCAAAGCATCCGCCGCCGAGCCCGACTGCATCGTGGGATCCTCGGAGACATTGTAGAGTGTTTTCTCGCCATCTACCATATAGACAGGTTTCTCGCCTTTGATCTGCACCTCCTGCAAAAATCCACTCACCTTTTTCAGCCCCACTTCCCCCAGATCCACGTTCTTCTGCTCGCCGCCCACTGTGACGGGCTTGGTCAGCAGGTCGTAGCCCACGAGGGAGACCTTCAGCACATAGTCGCCCGAAGGTATCTCTTCCAGTACGAATTTGCCCGTGGCGTCGCTGAAAGTGTGGGCCACGGCGTGGGCGTTGGAATCCGGCGTCAGCAGTCCGATGGTGGCGTAGAATATCTTCTCGCGGTTGAGGGAATCCACAATGTAGCCGCTGACCGTGTGGCGGGTCTGGGCAAACAGGAGGTTTGCCAGGGTGAGCAGCAGAAGTAAGAAGAAAAATCTCTTCATAAAACGTGTTTTTAATTTTAACACATGGGTAACGATTTAATGCGATAAAAATTGCAGATTGGACGGAAAAAAAGTGTACCTTTGCAACCTCTTTGCGGTTTGACAAAGGTTTTTATATGCTTATGGAATTTTAAACAATAAAAATTATGAATGCGAAGAAAAGTTCAAAAATTTTGTTTGCCATCGCTATTATGATGGGTGTTTTAATGAATGTGCAGGCCCAGGCCCCCTATAAAAACGGCATCGGGGTCACGGTGGGTAATATGCAGGCTATCTCTTTCAAAACTTTTGCGGGGAATCATTTTGCTATCCAGGTGGATTTGGGCACCAAGTATATTGCAACGGACGGGCGTTTCCGCAATCTGGATCTCTCCGGTGTTAACATCTGGACGCTGGAGCTGAATCCTAACTTCATGTTCGAGGGCCACTTGGCAGGTGGTCTTTATGGACTGGTCGGTGTTGGCGCCAGCATCGGTTACAGCTGGAATACATTCCACTATAATGGTTTCTTGGGAACGTGGCACACACGTAGCGATTTCGGCAAGTGCGGCGCCAACGGCATCTTCGGCCTCGAATACAAATTCAAGGCGCCGGTGGCCTTGCAGTTCGATTTCCGGCCGGGCTACGGCTGCCTCTTCGCCGAACGGTATGATGCCCATTATTTCGACTGGAGTGTGAATCTCGGGGTCCATTACACCTTCTGAAAAATATTGGCATGCCGATGAAAGAATCCCGCAGTTTCAGTTTTGCGTATTTTTGCCGTAAAAAATGTCAAGCATGAATAAATTATATGGGTAATTGTTTTCGTGTTTTTGGGAATCTCCTCACTTTATGCCCAAGACATCATCGTGCTTCGCAATGCGGAGGAGATTGAGGCAAAGGTGCTCATAATTGGCATTGATGAGATTACGTACAAAAAGTGGGACAATCAGGATGGCCCGTCGTATCAGATTGCTAAAAGGGATGTGTTCTATATCAAATATGCCAATGGTAGCAAAGAGGTGTACAACGATGTCGAAACGGACCCCAAGAAACTTTTGCCGAAATACAGACCCGGAAATGACCTGGTGAACAAGGTGAGGTTCCAGGCCTATCTCGAAGGAGGGTGCTTGTTTGCGTCTGATGAGGCTGGGCCGCTGTTGAACGTTTCGCTTGGATTCCGTTGTTGGAATCAATTTTTCGTGGGTATCCATTTTATTTGAAAAAACTCCATTCCCTATTCATGTTTTTACATGATGTATAGTGATTGGATATAAAACCCTTCACGGAAAGTTCAGTCGGGTATTCGGTCTTGCGCAGAACGCCACACCCATAAGCCTCACAAACCTAATTGATAACATGAGCAGGTTCGAAAAAATACTGCGTCTTTGGGTGAAATAATAATATGCTGGTAATTAGGTGGTTATATAAATAGTCGAATAAAAAAAGTAAAAAAAACGACAACAAACTGTAGCCTTTTAGTTTTTTTGCATCCCATTAACAAATATAATTATAATTTTGCAGCCTTGTTTGCTTATCTTGGTGTTTAACGGACTTCGCACCAGGATTAGCGACAACAGGAAGAAGAAAAAAATAGAAGTCCCCTTTAAAATCACTTAAAAATCCAAAACAATGAAAAAATTATTCCTGTTATTGTTAGGTCTGGTGGCATTGAATGTTTATGCTGCGAATGACCGGCCTGTAACGTTGAAAGAGCTTCCCCAAAAGGCACAAGCGTTCATCACGCAGCATTTCAGTGGGACCGAGTTCTTTTACGCCAAGCTGGATGACGGCGAATATGAGGTGGTGCTTAAAGACGGTACCAAAATCGACTTCACACTACAAGGTGATTGGAAAGATGTCGATTGTGGTATGCGTGCAGTTCCGGCTGCCATTGTTCCAGCTGCTATTTCGAAGTATGTGAAGGCCAACTTCCCGAACAATATCATCACCAAAATCGATAAGACTTATAACGGTTACGACATTGAGCTCGAAACCGACATGGAATTGAAGTTCGACAAGAGCGGCAAGTTTATGTATGCCGATGATTAATAGTTTGTTACGAAGTCAATAGTTAAAAAAACGAATTATTTATGAAAAAGTTTTTTGCAATTTTGTCAACAGTGTTGTTGTTGGGCCTGTTCTCATCGTGTGACCGGACCGTTTCCGTTGACAAGCTGCCCAACCAGGCGAAACAGTTCATTACCGCCAAATTCAATGGTACCGAGGTGCTTTCTGTACGGAAGGACGGCCTAAAATATGAAGTGGTGCTGTTCGACGGTACGGAGATGGAATTCAAATCCAATGGCCAATGGATCAAAGTTGATTGTGGGCTGAATCCGCTGCCTGACGGTATTCTCCCGGCCAATACGGCCCAGTTCCTATCCACCAAATTCCCAGTGAATTATCCTACCCACGTAAAGTATGAGCACAAGCGCTACGAAGTGGAGTTGGAAAATGACCTTGATCTGGTTTTCGACAAGAATGGCAATTTCACGGGTTCCGATGATTAAATCCAGTGGAGACGTGAATTGTTTGTTTCTATCAAAAGACAATATTCAATACAATAAATAATCAACAACTCTAATTTTAAACAATGAAAAAATTATTTTTGATCTTGATAAGCGTGGCTACCATGAGCGCGTTTGTGTCGTGTGACGACAAACCTGTCACTGCTGACAAACTGCCTTCCAAGGCAAAGACATTCCTGAAAACCTATTTCTCTGGCATTGACATCCTTTCCGTCATCAGAGACGAAGATGGTGTCTATGACGTTGACCTCGTTGACGGAACGGAAGTGGATTTCAGATCCAATGGCAATTGGAAAAAGGTGGATTGTCACGGCAGACTCATGCCCACAGGTTTCTTTCCGGCAAATATCGTCACTTACGTGGCCACTAACTGCCCCGGCCAGTACATTGAGGAAATTGAATTTGAAAACAACCGCTACAAAGTCGGATTATCCGACGAGTCTGGTTGGGAAACCGACGCCGACCTGCTATTCGACAAGAATGGCAATTTTATCGTCTTAGATGATTAACCTACTTGAGACGCAAAATTTTGCGTCTCTTTTTTGTTTTGCCATCCTGTTCCCTTTCAAAGAGAATAACTAAAGAGTTTTAGAGCAAGACATGGGCCTTTTTAGTAAAAAAACGAAAAACAATCCTAACCTCATCTGGCTAATACTCCTGGTAATCTTCACTCCGATGGTGGGATTGGCGCTTAACAGGGATGTCTTCACATTCAGGAGTGTGCTTTTGCTCCTGATGTGGACGGTTGTGCTGCTGATCCCTTTCGTTCTCACCCAGAAGAAATGTCTGTATGTAACCGCTGCGAGCCTGCTGTTCGTGGACGGATTCATCAACCTTTTCCACTGGATTTTGCTGAAGTGTCCGCTGAATGCCTCTTCCATCTTTGTGTTTCTGAACACCAACTTTAGCGAGGCGTCGGAATTCATGACCATCAAGATGACCCCTTTGTTGCTGATGTTCATCCCCTATATCGCATTGTTTGTCATCACGCTGAAGCGGATTCCGAAACTCTCGTTCCGATCAACAGGTGAAATCGTCGTATGGTTGGCCCTGTGGCTGTCCGTCGCCCTGTTCTTCACCGACAACATCGTCCACAAACGTTTTCTTCGTCTGGCGGTCCCCGACGTGGAACGTGCCGTAATTTCCTTTTTCAAGGAATCGGAAGAATACAGCAAACTGAAAGACCACACGTTACGCCCACTTGATGCAAAGTTGACAACCGATGATCCCACACTTGTTGTTGTCGTCATTGGCGAATCGTGCAACCGCAATCACATGTCCCTGTACGGGTATGGGCGCGCGACCACGCCGCGCCTGCAGGCGCGGCAAGACATCCTGGTGTTCGACAATGTGGTAAGTGCCAACTCGAACACCTTATACTCGGTGATGAACTTCCTGACTGAAAACAACATAGAGCATCATCGGCCTTTGGACAGCTGCATACACATATTCGATGTGCTACATTCGTCACCATACCGATCATACTGGATTTCAAACCAAGCGCCTATCGGCCTGTGGGAGAATGGCGTGACCAATCTGGTTCAGAGCGCAGACGTGAAGCGATTTGTCAATGTCACGTCCAACTCGTCCATGGAAAGCACGCAGATAGCCTCGTTTGACCAACGGCTTTTTGCCCCTTTACAAACATCCCTCAACGACGAAAGGAAACACAAAGTCGTTTTTGTTCATCTTTTAGGTTGCCACACCCAATACAACAAACGTTATCCCAATGAGTTTGGCTTGTTCGAGGACAAAGGAGACAGACGCACGCGGGCTATCAACACCTACGACAACTCGGTGTATTACAACGATTTTGTTGTCGATAGCATTTTTTCAATGTTGAGAACCTACAGTCTGGTGCATCCTGACGTTAGAGTTTCGGCCCTCTATTTCTCCGACCATGGCGAGAACGTGTACGACGAAGGCGACAATTGCGGCCACAACTACTCAGGTAGCATACCAAAATCCAATGTGGAGATTCCGTTTGTTCTATGGCTTTCGCCCTCGCAAATGAAATACCTTGAAGCCCGCCACTCCCTTGTGGACCGGTTGCATGCACCCTACATGATTGATGATTTATTCCATACCCTTATAGACCTCAGCGACATCGCCACCCCTTGTTTCGACAAGAGCAGGAGTTTCATCAACAGCGATTATGATGCCACCCGTCCGCGGATTCTTGAGGACGGAAACCTGTATTAACACAGTCCCAATGGCGGATCAAACGCAAGATTCCCGAAACCAATTTTTTTCTATTTTTGCACCCGATAAAAGTGGTACACTTTTGGGTGACCTGAGTGGTATAATTTTTAATGATTATATACAGTATGAAACGTGGATTTTTTTCTCTCTTATGGCTATGCATGATGACTGTGACAATGCTCTCGGCGCAAACCACCTATTTCGTTTCCAACAGTGGCAACGACAGTAACAACGGTTTGTCGTGGGCCACGGCCAAGGCCACCATCAACGGGGCGATGGCGCTGATTACCTCAACCAACGACGATTCGGTGTTCGTGGCGGTGGGTACCTATCCGGCCTGTACCGTCAAGAGCGGTACGCATGTGTATGGCGGGTTTGCGGGTACGGAGGCACACCTCTGCGACCGGCAGCCGCTTACCTTCGGCATCGCCGCCGACAGTTCCTGTTCCCGAATCGATGCTCAACAGAACAGCAGTTATACTGTCCAGATTAACGGCTATTTTTACTACAATAACAGTTATAATTGCTGGAGAAACACCCTTGACGGGTTTTATGTGACGGGTGGAACCTCGTATGGCGTTTATGATGCGGCCAACAACACGCACACCATCTCCAACTGCACTATAACAGGAAATGCCAGCGGTCTGTATCTGACCTTGGCATCTAACAACACATACTACAGTTCCACATTCCAGGTTTCTGATTGTAAAATCATTGGAAATACCACATACGGCGGCGTGCAGATGTACAACGGCAACCAGACATACGGAGCCACTTTTGAATTCAACAACTGTGTGATCGCAGAAAACACTGGTAACCAATTCGGTGGCATGAGGTTCAACACGTATGCTTATTCTACAACCAATAATATTATTGTAAACAATTGTGACATTGTGAAGAATGTCGCCTCCGGACTGACTGCCAAGGCCGGTGGCATCCTCATACAGAGCAACGACTTCGACTACGTCAATACGAAATGCGAGTGGAGGATCCTTAATTCGCGCATCATTGACAATACCGTCTATACCACGGCCACCACTGCCAGCGCGGACAACAGTTGGCCATATATTGCCGGCGGTGTCAGCGCATATACGCACACCACACATATTCTGGGTTGTGTGATAGCCAATAACAGCGCCATCTCCACCGAGGGCATCGATGTAACCGGCGGTGTGACATCGTACGCCAATGGAACAAACACCTCCTCCAACAACACCGGTAATCCTGTAGGACGGTTATATATGACCAACTGCGTGGTGACGAACAACCTTGCACAGACCACCCATTCCAACGGCACTGGGGGCATCCGCACCACCAAGGCCGCCACGGTTAAGAACACAGTGGCCTGGAACAACAAGCGCGGCAGCACAGTCTCCAACACCAGATGGTCCACCAATTTCTCAGTTCCCTACACCTATTGCGCCAGTGACGCGAACCCCACCAGCGACTTCGCCGCCGACAGCACTAACATCGTTTTGGATACGGTTGTTTTGCCGATGTTTGTGAATCCGTCTGTTATGATGGGCGCCGCCACCAGCGCCACAGACCTGTCGAACCTGAACGCCGACTGGCGGGTGCTGCCCATATCCCCGTTGGTGGATGCGGGCGACCCCAACACGGCGTTCATCACCTATTTGCCGGCCACCGACATGGATGGCAATCCGCGCATTTACAACAGCATTGCCGACATCGGGGCCTACGAGTGCACGCAAACGACGATGAGCCAGGTTATCAATTGGGATCAAACTTTGAATGCCACGTTAGGTGATGCTCCCATCCGCTTGACTGCCACGGCCACATCGGGACTGCCGGTAAGCTATAGTAGCAGCGACACAAGCATTGCCTATGTCCATAGCGACAGTCTCTATTTCGTCGGGGTTGGCGCCGCCCTCATCACCGCTTCACAGGCCGGCAATGCTGTGTTCCAGCCCGCCGTCGACGTGAACCTGATTGTGAACGTGTCGGCTCCGGTGCTCAACCAGAGCATTGTTTGGAATCAGACACTGACCGTCAGCCTTGACAGTGGCACGTTGGCGCTGAATGCCACCGCCACCTCCGGACTGCCCGTGACTTATACCTGCAGCGATGAGAATGTGGCCACGGTTAGTGGAAATGTGCTCAATCTGGTCGGGGTGGGGCAGGCTGTCATCACAGCCTCGCAACCAGGCAATGCCTATTACCATCCTGCTCCCATTGTGGTGAAGATTCTGACGGTTACGGAATCGGGCGGCGATATTCCCATGCAGGCACAAACTATCCAGTGGGACCAGGACTTAACCGTGAGTTTGAGTGACCGTTATCTGCCGCTCACCGCCACGGCCACGTCTGGACTGCCCGTAAGCTACACGTGCAATGATGAAGCCATCGCCACCGTGTATGGCGAAATCCTGATGCTCAACGCTCCCGGATTAGCCATCATAACGGCATCGCAAGCAGGCAACGAGATGTACTATCCGGCCCAGGATGTGATGAAGGTGCTGAATGTACAAGATCCGGACGGCGTGGGTGACTATGCGCTGACAACTACGACCCTCTATCCGAATCCTACCACGGGGATGGTTCACTTGTCTGCCTCGCAGGACATAAGGGCGTATGAATTGTATGATGCGATGGGAGTCCGGATCATTGGGGAAGCTGTTCACGGAAATTCAGTTCTTGTTAATCTCACTCCTTATCCTGCTGGCTGGTACCTGCTGAAGGTCTTTTTTGCCAATGGACAGACTTCTGTTTTGAAAGTGGTGAAGATGCGGTAGGGGAAGATTGTTCCTGCGAACCCGTTACTTTTTGTGGGATTTCATTTTCTTCCGTTTGCGGACGGCCTCTTTATACCTTTTTTGGCAGCCTTTGATGTACTCGTCCGTGAATTTCGGGTTCCCGTATTTGGCCATGCGCCCTTGGATGACGCCGGCCTGGTGGTTCAGGTATCCTGAGGGTCTTGCAGGATTGCGTTTCAGCGGGGCGGGGTAGCAGGCGGTGATGAGGGCGGCTTGGCGGGCATTTAGATGCTTGGCGCTGCAGTGGAAATAGTGTTGTGCGGCAGCCTCCGACCCGTAGATGCCAGGCCCCATCTCGATGACGTTGAGATAGACCTCCATAATGCGCTCCTTGTCCCAGAAGGTTTCAATCAGGAAAGTGTAGTAAGTCTCCAGCCCCTTCCGTATCCAGGAACTCTTGGGCCAGCAGAACACGTTCTTGGCCGTCTGCTGCGAGATGGTGCTGCCGCCGCGATGGCGCGTGCCCTTCTTGCGCTCCTGCATCACAATGTCTAATGCGATGACATCAAAGCCGTTGTGTCCGAGGAAGTAGTTGTCCTCCGATGCGATGGCCGCCTTGTACATGTAGGGGGAAATTTCCTCAATGGGTTTCCATTTTTTCTCAATAGGATACCCGTATTGTACCTTGCGGATGATCATCAAGGGCGTGACGGGCGGGTTTACCCATCGGAAAATAACAGTAAAGAATATGCTCAACAGGAAGCACGTCAGGATTACCAGTCCTAAAATCCTCCAAAATCCCTTTTTTTTACCTTTTTTTGCCATTGTGTTAAAGCGATAAATTGATTAATAATCCCTCATGGAAAAGGGCGGCAAAAATACAAAATTTGCGGGGTGTAATCCCGAATTTTTTCCTATTTTTGCCCCCTCTAAAATGCAATCCGCACACACTCGCTCAACTCTAAACGCTCAATGCTCAACACTAATTCCCATCCATGTATCTCAAGCATCTGAAACTTACGAACTTCAAAAGCTACGAGGAGGCTGAATTCTCTTTCGATGAGAATGTGAATGCCATTGTCGGTCGGAACGGCAGCGGCAAGACCAACCTGCTGGACGCGATATACTATTTGTCTTTTTGCAAAAGCTATTTCGCCGCACAGGATGTCTATTCCGTGCGTTTCGACACCGATTTCTTCGCCATACATGGTGAGTTTGTGCAGCGCGAGACGCAGAATCACACGCAAGTGAGCTGTACCTATCGCAACGGGCACAAGTCGGTGCGGGCCAATAAGAAAGAGTATCCCCGTCTCAGCGCCCATATCGGCCTTTTTCCCGCGGTGATGGTGTCCCCGTACGACAGCGACATCATCAACGAGGTGAGCGACACGCGCCGTCGGTTCTTCGACACCATCATCTCGCAGTTCGATGCCGAGTACTTGCAGAATCTGATATCCTACCGCAAGCTGCTGATGCAGCGTAACGCCCTCCTCAAGCAGATGCTGGAGAACCATCGCACCGATGTGGAACTGCTTCGGATTCTGGACGAGCAGATGATCCCGCTGGGCCATCAGATATTCACCTGCCGGCAGGCGTTCATTGAGGATGTGCTTCCCGTGTTCCAACAACATTACCATCAATTGTCAGGCGGTTCGGAGGATGTCTCTATCCAATACAAGTCGGGGTTGCAGACTGCCACGTATGCAGAAGGCTTGCAGCAGACGGCGCAGTCGGACCTGCATAGCGGTTTTACTAATTTCGGGGTTCATAAAGATGACTACCTCTTCTTCATCAACGGACAGCCGATTCGGCGCTTCGGCTCTCAGGGACAGCAGAAATCCTTTTCTTTGGCGCTTCGCTTGGCCCAATTTGACTATTCCTGCATGCGTAAGAAGGTCAAACCCATCCTTCTGCTGGACGATATCTTCGACAAATTGGACAAAAACCGCATATCCGAGCTTCTTAAAATGGTAGGTGATGACCACTTTGGGCAAGTTTTCTTGACCGATACGGATGAGAACCGCGTGCGCCAGATTCTCTCTGAGTACGGCATCCAGCATCAGATGGTGGAGATAAAGGAGCAGGTGGACAATGAACTATAAACTATAATTTTGAACTTCAGGTGTTTTGAAGTGTTTTAAACCAATAACTATTAATTATTAACTGTTAATATTAATTGTAAAATGCAAACAATCCCCGTTCTATGCCGGAATCTTAAGGCAGAATTGCAGGTGCTGTACGGTACAACACTGTTGGAGTTAATAAAAAATGAGGATATAAAATCCGAGAATGTTTTTCTTGGTGCGCTGGTGAACAACAAGGTCCGCGATTTGACCTATCGGATCCACAAGCCGGCGGTTATAGAGTTTTTCGACTATTATTCCACATACGGGCACAATATGTATGTGCGTTCTCTTTATTTCCTGCTTTGTAAAACGGTTCACGATCTTTTCCCGTTAAAGGTGAAGTTGCATATTAAGCATTCCATCTCTGGCGGTCGTTTCTGCCGTTTAGAGCAAATGGATGAGCCGATTACAGAGGAACTTGTGAAACGTATGAAGCACCACATGGTGTCGCTGGTGGAGCGTGACATCCCGTTCGAGCGCGTGGGCATGCTCACGCCGGATGCTATCCGCACGTTCCAGGAGTATGGTTTGGAGGATAAGTACGAACTTTTCAAGAACCGTGACAGGATTTACACCTCCGTATATAAATTGGAGAACACGGTGAACTACTATTATGGTTTCATGGTGCCCTCCACAGGCTATCTCAAGATGTTCGGATTGGAACCATACGAGGACGGTATCTTGCTTAAGATACCATCATCTAAAAATATCAATGTGCTGCCGAAGACCCGCCGGATGCCCAAATTGTTTTCGGTATATAGGGAAAACAAACAATGGGCCGAAGAGTTGGGCATACCGCATGTGAGCGACTTGAACCGTCTGATTGATGAAGACAAGGTGCAGGATATGATTCTGGTTGCAGAGGCTTTTCAGGAGAAACGCATTGCCGCCGTTGCTGACAATATTTATAATCGGGGTGGGGTAAAGATGGTGCTTATCAGCGGCCCGTCCAGCTCAGGCAAGACCACCACTTGCAAGCGGTTGTCGGTGCAGCTGGCTGTACACGGCTACCATCCAGTGCAGATTTCGGTGGATGATTTCTTTGTGGAGCGCGATGAGACTCCGAAGGATAAAAACGGGAAATTCGATTTTGAAGCCTTGGAGGCCGTTGATTTGCCGCTATTCAACCGTACCCTTACCGATTTGATTGCCGGAAAGCGCGTGAAACTTCCTACCTTTGATTTTACGAGAGGCACCAAAGTGTGGAACGGAAAATCTATCCAACTGGACGACAAGTCTATCATGGTCATTGAGGGCATCCATTGTCTGAATCCCAAACTCACCGAGCAGGTGCCCGATGATGTCAAATTCAAGATCTTCGTGTCGGCGCTGACCTCCATTTCCATTGACCGTCAGAATCCCATACCTACGGCAGATAACCGCCTGATACGTCGTATTGTGCGCGACTACAACTACCGTGGATATTCGGCGGTGGAGACCCTTCGTCGCTGGCGAAGCGTCCGTAATGGAGAGGAGAAGAATATCTTCCCGTTCCAGGAAAATGCCGATGAGATGATCAATACCTCTCTGATTTTTGAGCTGGGCCTGCTGAAAACCTACGCGATGTCCATTCTAGATGCCGTTCCGGAGTCGCTGCCGGAGTATGCCGAAGCCGTGCGCTTGCGTAAGTTCCTGTCCTATTTCAAGTCCATACCCGAGGAAAAGGTGCCCGGCACCTCCATCCTCCGCGAGTTTGTGGGTGGTAGCAAATTCTCCTACTGATGATTGCCCTGATTGGTTCTGGAAATGTGGCGGCTTGGATAGCCCATCGCCTGCGGGATTCAAAAGAGTTTCGCATTGGACAGGTATATAGCCGCAATATCGACCATGCCCGGCGCATCGCCGACAGGGTGGGGGCAGAGGCCATCGACAGAATGGAGGACTTGTCAAGGGAGGCTTCGATGTATCTTTTTTCCGTGTCCGATGATGCGTACCGCAAGCTGCTGCCGCAGATTCCGTTCACGATGCCGTTGGCTCTCCATACGGCTGGCTCGGTGTCGCAGCAGGTGTTCGCAGGGTATGCTGTGGAGTACGGAGTGTTGTATCCTCTGCAGACATTTTCCGAAAATTCGGTGTATGAGGGCTTACAAGTGCCTGTTTGTCTGGAGACTGATCATTTGGGTGCCTCGCTCGACAGCGTGGAGCGGCTGGCGGCGGCTTTGTCAGAACAGCGCTGCCGGATGTCAGGACATCAGCGGACAGTGGCGCATCTGGCAGCTGTGTTCGCTTGCAATTTCTCCAATGCCATGTTCACTATTGCCTCCGACATTCTGCAGGAAAACGGCATGAGTCTGGATCTGCTTCGCCCTCTCATGCAGCAGACGCTGGACAAACTTGATGTCATGTCGCCGAGGCAGGCACAGACGGGTCCCGCCAAGAGGAGGGATGACAGGGTGTTGCACAACCATTTGGCGGCGTTGGATGATCCGATCCAGCGTGACATTTATCGACTGATTTCTATGTATATACAAATACAAAACGATTCTGGGAATGAGGATAAGTGAGATTCTATCATCTTACGTAAAATTCCAATAGTTATTTTTGTCATTTTATCTTTTTTTTAACTTAAAAATCCGTATTTTTGCCGCCAAAAAAATGGAATGATGCGAAGATTTGTGTTTTGTTTGCTGATGCTGCTCCCAATGCTTATGGCGGCACAGAATCTGCGGGGCAGGATCCTGGAAGTCAGAGAGGATGGCGACACGTTGGCCGTGGCTTCCGCTGCCGTCCAGTGGCTGCACACGTCGGTCGGGGAGTTCTCTGCAACTGACGGTTCCTTTTCCATCCCGCGCACGGGCACCGACACGCTCATTGTATCGTTTCCCACCTACGAAAGCGAAACACTCCGCATTGACAAGCAGCAGAACGACATCACGATTTTTCTGTCGCATGCCCATTCCCTCGCCGAGGTTAGTGTGGTGGCCCGCGACGGTTCCTTTATTTCCACACAACCGATTCTCACTTCGGTCATTACACAACAAGGCCTGCGTCGTGCCGCCTGCTGCAACCTGGCCGAAAGTTTTGAGAACAGTGTGGCTATCGATTCGGAATTTCCCGATGCCGTGAGCGGCGCCCGGCAAATCGCGATGCTCGGATTGGCAGGCACCTATTCTCAAATCCTGTTGGAAAATGTCCCGTATATTCGATTGCTTTCACATCAGTTCGGACTTGGCTTTGTGCCCGGCTCGTGGATGGAATCCATCAGCCTCTCAAAAGGAACTTCCTCTGTGGTAAACGGTTTTGAAGCCATTACAGGACAGATTAATGTTGATTACAAGAAACCTGAAACCAACTTGGAACGCTTTTTTATGAACTTCTACGCCAACTCGATGGGTAAAGGCGAGCTGGCCATGAATACCCGTGTTCCTGTTGGGAAAAAAGATAAGGCAAGTACCAATTTCCTGATTTTCTTGGGAGACCAGTTGGCGAAGATGGACATGAACAAGGACGGCTTTATGGATGTGCCGCGCAGTCGCCAGCTCAACGTGATGAACCGATGGGACTACAAGTCTCCCGTGGTGGAGGGTCGCACGATGGTCGGTTTTGTGTGGGACAACCGTTTCGGCGGGCAGATGGACTTCTCCCCGTTGAATCCATATAGTATTCCTCTCTCGTATGGCTTTACTGCTGACAACAAAAGGGTGGATGTCATCACCAAAAACGGTTTCCTGCTGAAGGGCGAACACGAGAGCATCGGGACGATTGTCTCCTATACGGGACATTGGCTCAATGCGCACTATGGTAGTAAGGATTATCAGGGTAATCAGCATAGCATTTATGCAAACGTTTTGTATTCCAATAAATTCGGGGCGAAGGAACGACATAAACTGACGGCGGGTGCCAGCCTGCAGTTCGATTGCTTGAATGAACTTTATTATGATGTTGATCCGTTTGTTTATAGTCCGACCCCCTTGGTCTTGATTCCCGATTATAACAGACCTCACCACCATGACTTGATTCCCGGTGTTTTTGCCGAGTACGCTTACGTTATTGATCCGAAATTGGTGGTGATGGCGGGTATGCGTTTGGATTACAATATGGTGCGCGACAGACAGCATTCGAATAACTGGGAAAGCATCAACCAGCTGTTCTGGACGCCGCGTGTGCATCTCAAATGGCAGGCGACCAAAGACTTGTCGGTTCGTGCTTCGGCGGGTAAGGGCTACCGGAATTCGCACTTCTTCGCCGAGAACCAGTCGTTGCTGCTATCATCCCGTAGCATTTGTTTGGACGGTCATGCGAAGCCCGAGGAGGCCTGGAATGCCGGGGCAAGTATGGTCTATCAGTTCAATATGCCGGGCGGGAAGGCTTCGGTGGCCGTGGATTATTTCTACACCCATTTTGTGCAGCAGATGATTGTGGATTTGGACCAGAACGTACACGAGGTGCACTATTACGCCCTCAATGGCGACTACAACGGATATGGGAACCGGTCGCGCTCGCATTCTGCGCAGATTGAACTGACACTCAAGCCGTTCCAACGTTTCGAGGTGTTGTTGGCCTACCGCTACAACGATGTTCGCTATATGCGTCAGGGTGTGATGCGCCAGAAGGATCTGATGAGCCCCCACAAGGCACTTGTTAATCTCAATTACAGTACCCGTTTCGACAAATGGAAGTTCAACCTTACACTTCAGGTGCATGGTCCGCAGCATCTGCCCGACATGACAGCCAATCCGGCCAGCACGCTTCCCGAATATGCTCCTACCTACTGCATTATGAATGCGCAGGTGACGAAGAAATTCCGCAGATGGGAACTCTATGTGGGCGGCGAGAATCTGCTGAACTACAAGCAGAAGAATCCCATCATTGATGCGCGGAACCCCTTTGGCGACAATTTCGATGCCACCGTGGTGTATGCGCCCATTACCGGCATCATGGGCTATGTGGGCGTTCGGGTTATACTAAAATAATAATGAGTACGTTAAACCAATTGTAAATATAAGATTCTAATACTCTTTGTTGAAAAATCAAATTAATACAAATATTTATTAAACACAGTAAAATGAAAAAGATTCTATTCGTGGCTCTTATGGCCATTTTCACGTTGGGTGCGACCGCCCAGACCAAAACCGCAACCCCTGCCGCCAAGGTCGGCACGACGGTGACCATTCAGACAAATGCTTCTAAAAACTGCCAGAAGTGCGTGGACCGTTTCAAAGAGAATGTCCCGTTTTTCAAGGGCGTGAAGGATTACACATACGACAAAACCACGGCCAAGCTGACGGTGACGTATGATGCGAAGAAAACTTCTCCCGACCAGATCCGTCAGCAGGTGAGCGACTTGGGTTATGATGCAGATAATTTCAAAGCCAACGCCGCTGCCCGAGCCAAACTTCCGGCCTGTTGCAAGAATTCCGGAACCTGTGGCGACTCAAAGGCTGCTGCCGCTCAAACTCATCAGTGCCAGGGTGCTGCCAACGGTCAACACCAATGCCAGGGCGCTGCCAACGGCCAGCACAAATGTGCAGGTGCCGCCAATGGGCAACACCAATGTCAGGGTGCCGCCAATGGACAACATCAGTGCCAGGGTGCTGCCAATAGCCAGCACAAGTGTGCAGGTGCCGCCAATGGACAGCATCAGTGCCAAGGTGCTGCCAACGGTGAGCACAAATGTCCCCACGCCACCAAATAAGGATTACGATTACATATTATAATATGTTAATGCAGGGCTGTCACGTTGTGGCAGCCTTTTTTTTCGTGAACGCCACCGAATCGCCCCAGGCGTTGTAGAGGATTTCGTGGCCGATGGCCTTCATGCGGATGTCAAGGCAAGAGAAGCACTCCTCGGGTTTGTCGCTCACGCAGGCTTTGTCGGGGTAGATGAGATAGTCTTCACGGTACTCGTTGGGGGTGAGGTTGGGCATGATGACGTTAGCGCCGGCCATGATGGCCTTCTCGCGCCCCATGGGGTCGATGGTCTGGTTGGCGGTGGCCGCCACCATGTTGATTTCCGGCATCATCAACCGCAGGATGGCAATCATCTTGAGCGTGAGGTTCATCCTCTCTTCAATGGTCGGAATCTGTTCGGCGTATTGGTACAGCGGCGTGTCGGGGTGGGGGATGAAGGGTCCCATGCCCACCATGGCCACGTCTTTTTCCTTGAAAAACAGAAGGTCGTCGGCTAAAATCTCCAACGTTTGGAAGGGCAGTCCCACCATCACGCCCGTGCCGGTCTGGTAGCCGATGCGGAGCAGACTGTCGATGCAGGCCAACCGTTTGTGGAAGTCGTGACGTTCGTCGTGCGGGTGGATTTTGTAGTACAGTTCTTCGTTGGACGACTCGATGCGCAGCAAGTAACGGTGCGCGCCGGCCTCGAACCATTGTCGATAGACATCTTCGCTTTGTTCGCCTAACGAAAGCGTGATGCCCAGCGAGCCGTTGTCTATTTCCTTGATACGGTGCAATATGCGGGTGATGCTGTCCACAAACGCCTTGTCGTTGCGTTCGCCGCTCTGGATGGCCACGGAGCCGTAGCCTAGCTTGTGGGCCAGCTTGGCGCATTCCACCACCTCGTCCTCCGACAATGTGTAGCGCTCCACTTTCCAGTTGTCGCTGCGCACGCCGCAATAGAGGCACGACTTGCGGCAGATGTTGCTCATCTCGATAAGTCCGCGCAGATGTATGCGGTTGTCAAGGCGCGAAAGTTTCGTTTCCAACGCTGTCTTCAAAAGTAGTTTCATCTCCTCACCTTGCGAGGCGAGCAGTTGCACGATGTCTTCTTTTTCAAGAACAGGTTTGCTTAATATATTCTGGATCATTGTAGGAGTCAGTATTTTATAAACAAACTACAGGAAAATCTGAGTGAGCATTTCTGTAGGCATTTCTGTCTGCAAAAATAGCAAATTCCTTAAATCTCCATGTAATGATGAACGATGTTCACACACCCCCTCCCCAATTTTAGCATTCCAACCTTAAAAATCCCCATAAATGAGGATGACCACCCATGATACTCTTCGTACTTTTGCGTACTCTTCCGTCTGTAAAAACGGATTTATACTAACTATTTGATCATCAGAAGAATATATAAATTATTAGTTGTTGTTTTATTATTGTTTTTCAGGCAGGGACGGTTTTATTCCGTCCCTGTTTTAACAAAAAGAAAAGATTATGGCCCATCATCATCACGAACAACATCATCATCACGAGCACCATACGTTGCCTTCCCAGCTGAACACTGCCTTTAAAATTGGTATCATACTCAATGTGGCATACGTGCTGGTAGAGGCGGTCTTTGGGTTGGTTTTCAATTCCATGGGACTGGTTTCCGATGCAGCTCACAACCTCAGCGACGTTGTCAGTCTGGCTTTGGCCATGATGGCCTTCCGGCTGTCTGGTGTTGCCTCCAACCCAAAATACACTTACGGTTTTAAGAAGAGCACTATCCTCATTTCGCTGCTCAATGCACTGATTCTGTGCGGAGCCGTTCTCTTTATTATCGTGGAAAGCATTCAAAAACTGCTTCACCCTCAGCCGATTGAAGGGGGTGTCATCTCCCTGGTGGCGGCGGTCGGAGTGCTCGTTAACGGTTTCACCGCATATCTGTTTTTGAAGGACCGCAAGAAGGACCTGAATGTCAAAGGGGCTTTTCTGCACATGGTGGCCGACACGCTCGTGTCCGTGGGTGTCATCCTCTCCGGCATACTTATCCATTTCACAGGGTGGTACGTGATTGACGCCATCATCGGGCTTGCGGTAGCCGTCATCATCGTTTTCGCCACATGGGATCTGCTTAAAGACAGTATCCGACTTGCCTTGGACGGGGTTCCCAAACAGATTCATTATGATGATGTTGTGGAAATCTTCGAGCATACCGACGGCGTGGTTGGGATGCACCATCTGCACATCTGGGCCATTGGCACCACAGAAAACGCCCTCACCGCCCATGTGGTAACGGATGACCTGCAAAATATGGAACAGGTAAAACAGACGTTGAAATCCAAACTAAAGGAAAGGGGAATCGGCCATGTTACCCTGGAGTTTGAAACTTCCGACTGCGGATGTTCCGGCCTATGTGAAGAATCTGACGAGCAAAAAGGCAGTTAGAATCGTTGTAGTATGTCCATGTTGTAGGGGTCTATTTTGAACACATTGCGGCTGTCGGCGCGGACCACCACCAACTTTTTCTCATGGGCATAGATGTCCGCATCCAGCTCATAGTTGATGGCTGCTATGGCTACCACCACCTCCTTGTCATGATACTCGGGATACAACAGCCTGAACTTTCCCATCTGCTTCAACACATGGTCAACGTCTTTCCGGTCGCAACTTGCCTTCACCTCAATCACCACGGCGGTAGTGTCGCCGGTGAGTAGCACGTCAATCTCCATTTCCGCATTCAGGCTTTTGTTCTTGTGATGGAGATTCTTGGCTTTGTTATACACGTCAAAGCCCGCTTTCTGGAACATCTCCATTGATGCGGAGCTCATCAAACCTTCAATGATATGCCCTGTAGTAGAGGTGAAACGCCGTGAAATCTCCTGGATTTTCATATCGGTCACCTTCATTTGCTCGCGAAGTTCCCTGTTTTGTTTCTCCGCTTCCTCATGCATCCGATCCATCTTTTTTTCAAATTTCTGCCAGAAGCGCTCGTGTCTCTCATCCGCCTCCTGCTGTTTGCGCTCATATTCCTCTTTTTCCGCCTTTCGTTTGCGCTCATATTCCTCTTCTTCCGCCTTCCGTTCGCGTTCATATTTCTCTTTTTCCGCCTTCCGTTCGCGTTCATATTCCTCTTTTTCCGCCTTTCGTTTGCGCTCATATTCCTCTTCTTCCGCTTTTCGTTTGCGTTCATATTCCTCATTCCTTTTATCCGCCTCCTGCTGTTTGCGCCTATACTTTTTATCCGCTTCCTGCTGTTCGCGCCTATACTTTTTATCCGCTTCCTGCTGTTCGCGCCTATACTTCTCATCCCTTTTCGCCTCTCTCTCATCTGCCTCCCGGCGTTCGCGTTCATATCTTATCGATGACTCTCTCAGCAACCGTTGGTTTTCACGAAGCATATCCCAAACATCCTGATGATCAGAATGTTTTTTTTCGCAAGTCTGTTTAAGATTCAGGAATTCCTTTCGTTGCTCTTCGCGAAGTTTTTTAGTCAGTTGATTGGTCTCTTCGGTCATATTTGTGTTGTATTGTAACAATTGGTTAAGACCGTCCCACTCCGATGCTGCATTTTGTATTTTTCCTTCCATCATTTCCTCCTATAATCATTTTTAACCGCAGCAAAAATACAATTTTTTCTTTATAATAAGTATGTAATTAAAAATTTTTTAATAATAATTTTTAATAATCAACTGTTAAAATATATTTTTTGCGAAACAGGAACATCAGAGCCCCGCGCAATATCAAAAAGACAATAAAGGCCAGCCATAAGCCATGGTTTCCAAACATCTGATGCAAAATATAATAGAGTAAAAAGAAGACTGCCGTGGCCACGAACATGGTGTCGCGCATGGCCTTGGATGCGGTGGCCCCGATGTAGATGCCGTCGAAGATAAAGGCGGCAAAACCCGTGAACGGCACCAGCACAATCCAAATCATATACCGCATTGCCGTATCCACCACCTCCTTGTCGTTGGTGAGAATGGAGAGCAGGCCGCGCCCGAACAACGCATACAAAAGAGTGAACAATGTTGCCAATCCGAGGCCCCATACAAGCAGCCGCCGCACCACATCCCGCAGGGCAACACCGTCGCGCGCCCCCATGTAACGTCCTGTCAACGACTCGCCGGCGTAGGCAAATCCATCCATAATATAAGAAAGTAACATGAAAAGCTGCATCAGCAAGGTGTTGGCTGCCAAAATCTCATCTCCCATAGCGGCAGAGATGTAAGGAATGAACGAGAATACCGCTAGCAGACAAAGCGATCGCAGGAATATATCGGTGTTGATCTTGAAAAAACGGACCATCTCACCCATATTCAGACTCTTGTGCAGATTGATTTCGCCACGCATGTCGCCGTAACGGTACAGCCAGATGGCCACCGCCATGGCAAAGCCGCTGTACTGGGCAATGACCGTACCCCAGGCCACACCTGCAATGCCGGCATGGAACACAAACACAAAGAGCAGGCTGCAGACGATATTTACAATATTGAGCAGGATGGCGATCCACATGGGGGCCTTGGCGTTCTGCATCCCGATAAACCATCCCTTGAGGGCATACAGTCCCAGCGTGGCTGGTGCCGCCCAAATGCGGATGAAGAAATAGGAGAGCATCAGCTCGATGGTCTGCGGCGTGCTCTGTATGAACCTCTTGCACAGCAGCGCAATGGGATACTGCAGGGCGATAATCAGCACGGCCGCCGCCCCCGCGATAGCCATGCCGCGCATCAACACATGAAGGCACTCGGCCCTGTCATCCGCGCCGTACGCCTGCGCCGCGAGACCGCTTGTACCCATGCGTAGGAAGCCGAAGTTCCAGTAAATCAGGTTGAAAACCATTGTGGCAAGTGCGATGGCCGCTATGTAGCTG
>JAIKYR010000067.1 GCA_024682995.1 Bacteroidales bacterium
TAATGGGGCAATATGTCGGTGTTATTCTGCTCATTTTGAGCGCGAAATTACAAAAATATTCTATACGGCCTTAACCTCCTTGCCGTTGAGGAGGACAATTGCATTTTTTTATGGCGGCAGGTCGTCTTTTCTGCGGCGTGAGGGCTTAATGCTCCGTGGCACGCGCCTGCCGCGCCGCGATATTGCGTGCGTGGGGCCCCATTCCTACAGATATGCAACGCCTACGGCGTTTTGGGAGATAAAGAACGAAGAACAAAGAACATAGAACGGAGACCTAAGAACTGAGAACACAGAACCGGGAACCGAAACCGCAAATTCCAATTCCCAAACGACAATTGGTGGAAATTTCACCTTTCCCAGCGCCACAATAAAAAAAGCACCTGCAAAATCATATTGCAAGTGCTTGCCTGTCTTATGTGGTCCCTCTTGGGCTCGAACCAAGGACCTACTGATTATGAGTCAGTTGCTCTAACCAACTGCGCTAAGGGACCCGACTATCGTGTAGTCTTGAAAGTGGCGGCAAAAATACATTTTTTTTTGACACTGCCGCAACAGGCCATCGCCTACTGTTTCTTTTTCTTGGCAGGCTTCAACGGCTCATTGCCGAAAGAATAGGTCACACCCACCAATGCATTCACCCCAAAATTGTTGAAATTCAAATATTCGGACGCATACTGGCACCCGATGTTATTGACCTGTGCGAAAGCGGCGAAATGCTTGGTGATGATGTATTCGAATCCGACACCGAAATTGAGTATCGGCTTGAAGACCTTCTTACCTTCCGCATCCCGCATGTCATAATCCTTTCGTATGTCATTGACGGTCCGATAACCGGTGATGACGGTGTTGCCCGCCTCATCCACGCCCGTGACCGGCATCAGAGCCCAACGGTCGAAGCCCACTTTGGCGTTAACGTCGAAGATGAACTTCTGTTTCAGCACATACTTGCCCTCGAAGCCGATCTCCCACGTGGGCTTGTACCAGGCGTGCTCCGGATGCTGCGATTTGCGACTGAAATAGTAGCCCCAATAATTGGCGTTCAGATTCAAATAGAGGTGATCAATGGCCTCCCAGCTCAGGTTGGCGCACACGTTCAGGTGCCCTACCTTCTCGGCATACACAATGTCGAACTGGTTTTTCAGCATACTGTTGGTATCCAGCACATAAAAGGGCATATCCTTGCTGTAAGAGTAACGTGCGGAAAGGTGGTAGTTGAATTTCTTGAAAAGATTGCCCTTCACGCCGCCATAGATGCTGACTTGCGTCCGGGTAAAACGAAGGCTGTCGAGCTGGGGCTTCACATAGGGGTTTTCATACAGGATGTTCTTCAGGGAGTTGTATTCGGAACGGCCATCCACACCGGCATAGATGCTGAGCAATCCGCGCACCAAGCCCAACTGCAACTCAGCAATAGGATAGACAGGGCATCTCAACTGTTCATTAGCCATCAGCACCGGAACACCCACACCCAACAAGATGTGGTATTCCTTGATCGTGAAGTTCATGTGCGGACGGAACTCGACTTTGAAGCTGTTGTCAACATTGGGACTTGCCACATTATGCTGGGTACCCGCATTATAAATGGAGTCATTCCAATGGTTGTTATAATACTCCACATTGAAATCCAGCTGATAATGCTGATAACCTGAAATCTTCAGGAAACGCTCATCATAGGCGATGAAGGATTTCAATCCCACCGTGTGTTCCATATCTTTCCAATAGGTATGGATGAAATCGTAGTTCAGCCGCACATCCTCTTTCACCCGCTTGTCCTCGGTCGTGAAGTTGGAGCGGATACCCAACTCGGCTTTCAGATGATGGAAGTTATTGTGGATACTGTCGCGATACTCCTTCTCAAAGTATGACGGATCAAAGCCCCAGTTCCGGTTATAACCGTACAGGTTGGCCATCTCGTGGTTGTAGCCCAGCGAGGTATATAGCGTGTAGTCTTTGAAGAAACGGTTCAGGAAAAGATGTACGCGGGTGTCGCTGGTGGGCGCGTAGGCGTACTGCTTCTGCACTTTGCCTATCGGTTCCGCCCATGACGAGAAATGATGGAAGTTCAAGCCGTAGGAAAACTTGCGGTTCCGGCAGTTGTGCATCGACAGCTCCGCCAGTGGCGTGATGGGATAGCCGAAGCCCAGTTTGATATAATTCCGGTAATAGAGTTCGCTGATTTCGGGATTCAGCTTGGTCACCTTCATTTCGGCGGCGTTGAACGTAACCTCCGGCTTCTGCGGACTGACCGAATAGGTGTATTTCACCTCCTCCTGCATGGTGTCCACAATGATGGCGGAACGGTTGATTTTGTTGGAGTTGATCAATTTGGGGACATACTGTATCAGCAGATGCGCGGAATCCACCACCTGGGCGCTCATTCCGAAGGCACAGCAACATAATACGGCCACCACGGCCATTCGTCTTATATTATTATTGTATCTCATAATCATCCGACTTTAAAGATTATTCCTGATTGTTTTCCAACACATCCAACTCGGCAATACGGGCCTTGGCCAAGTTGACCAGCTCGTCGCCCTCGTAATTATCGACAATACTTTGGTACGTATGACGAGCCTGGAAATAATTACCTTTGGCTTTGTAGAGGTCGCCATAGAGGATGAAGGTTTTTGCATACCAATACTCGGAGGAATAGTCACTGCCGAGGATAGCACGGATGCGGGTCTCGCAGGCAGACAGATCGTTCTCCTGGTTGAGCGCAATGTCGGCCAGATGGTAGGCGGCCTCAGCACAGAGGTCGTTGCTGCCACGTTTCACCAGCCGGCTGTAATAATCCTTGGCCTTGGCATACTCGCCGTTGTATTTGGCGGAATTGCCTGCAATGAGCAGTGCCTCATTCAGCAGGTCGGCATCCGTCTGGTTGGAGCTGACAATGTTGGCGGCGGCATTCAGTGCCTTGGGATACTCCTTCAGGAAGTAGGCGCAGTGCATCACCCCGTTATTGGCAAAGATAAGTTCATCTTCATCCGACGTGCTCTCTATCAGCTTGTTGAAATAATTCAAGGCGCGGGCATATTCTTTGTTGTTGTAGAGGATGGAGGCTGATTTGTGCAGAGCCGTCACATTGTATTCGGTCTTGAAATTCTTGATAATAGCCTCATAGTCGGCAAGGGCCTCCGAGTAGCGACGTTGTCCGTACTCGCACTCGGCGCGATAGAAGCGGGCTTTGGCCACAAACGAGCCGTTCGGGAACTGGCGCAGATAGTCACCGCAGCTCCGTATCGAGGCCTCGCAGTCGCCCCGGTTGTATTTGCTCTCCACCGCGCGGAAGGCGATGGAATCCTGCCGGTCGGCAGTGATATTCATGTTCTTGGTGCGCACATAATCGAAGAACTCGCTGGTGTTGCCCTCCTCGGTGTAGATGTTCTCCAGGTTGGCCAACGCATCCTTGGCCTCTTGCGAGCCAGGATAGGTCTCCACCACATACTTGTACGTGGAGATGGCCATCGGAACGTCGTCGCTGTTCAGGTAAGCCTGGGCCAGACGGGTGTGCGCCTGCCGCACGTATTTGCTCTTCGGGTGGCGGGCGATGAAATCCTTGTAGGCGGCGATAGCCTGCGCGTAGTCGTTGCGCGTGTGGTACGTGACTGCCAGATCGTATTCCGCATCGTCCAGGTAGGCCGACTGTGAATACTTATCCGTCAAGCGGTTCAGGGCAGCGATTTTCTTCGAGTTGTTCTTCTGGTAGCCGTAACATTTCGCCAGCTGATAGATGGCGTAGTCGGCATTCGACTGGCCCAGATTCTCACATTGGGTGTAATACTGGATGGCGGAGTTGAGGTCCTGCTGCATGAAGTAGCAGTCGGCCAGCCGTGCGGTGGCATCGGCTTTTTCCGCAGCATTTTCCGGATTGCCGTTCAAAAACTCCTTAAAATAACGGGCGGCATCGCGGTAACGTTTGATTTTCAGCGACGCATAACCCAGCGTATAGTAGGACTGGCGATAAAACTCATTGGAAGAGGCGTTGGCGGAACGCTGGTAGTTCTGCAGCGTATAGTAAGCGTCGGAGTACTGTTCGTTGCGGTACTGGGTTTCCCCTTTCCAATACATCGCGCTCAGGTTCATATCCTTGTCCACTGGTGCAGACAGGGTTTTCGTCAAGGTCTGCAAAGCCTCTTTGTGGCTGCGGTTGTTGATAAGCTCCAGCGCGCGGAAATAGGTACAGCGCTGGTAAGCCTTCAAAATCGCCGGAGTCTTGTTGCTCAGTTTCTCAATGGAAGCAATGGCCGTCTGATAGTTTTTGGTGGAAAGATATAGTTTGGAAAGGTAGGCCGACACTTCCTCGCTGCGGGAAGAGTGCGGATAGGTGTTCATATACTCCTGCAGGGCCTGGATGCCGTTGTTGAAGGGACTGGTGGAAGTCTGGCACTGGAGTTTGGCATAGTTGTAAAGAGCATCTTCCTTTATGTCGGCATTGAAATCGTATTTGCTCGCCTCCTTAAAGCTCTGGATGGCCAGATTGTTCTGGTTGGTCCGGCGGTAGCAGTCGCCAAGCAGATAATAGCAGTTCTGCGTGGTAGCCGTGGGGTTCTTGGGGTTGATGGCCTTGGAGAAATTCTCGATGGCCTTGTCGTACGCCTGGGCGCGGTAGTAGGTAAAACCGGCGGCGAAATAGTCATTGCTGTCAAGGGCGATCTTGTCGGCGGCCAGCAGCTTGTCGAAATTATCGGCAGCCTGCTCGTACTGGTTGAGATTATATTGCGAGATGGCCACGCAGCGGAGCGCCTGCAGCTGGGCGGGATCCTTAGAATCAGTGAGCGTCGGCGCCGTCTCCAACACCTTCTCGTACTGGCCTTCCTTAAAATAAATCTGCGTCAGATACTGGCGCACATCCTCCTTGTACTCCGGATCATCCTTCAGCAGGAGAAAATCCTCCAACGCCGCCTCATAATGTCCATTCTGATAGGCTAAGTAGGCCAGATAATAGATGGCGTGCTTCTGATACGGTCCCGACTCCTCACGGGCCATGTTAAGATAGGATTTTGCCTTGTCATAATCACCGAGCATGAAATAGGAATACCCTCTTTTGAAGCAGTACTCCGCCCGGTTTTCCGGCTGTATCTCGTTGTCCATAATCTCCTCGAAATGCGGGATGGCCCTTTTCCACAGTTTGCGGCTGAAATAATAACGGCCCAAATAGAAATGGGCCTCGTTCACATTGGAATGCACCGGATAGCGGTCGATGAATGACTGCAACAGGTAAGCCGCGTCGGGATTGTCGAGCTTGGCGGCGCAGATGCCCATATAGAAGAAGGAGTTGGTCTTGATGTCCTGCTGCATATCGTCCGTTTTCTCAAAGATATACTTGAAATACTGCTGTGCGGAGCCGTATTTCTCGTTCTGGAAAAGGTCCATAGCCACCTTGTACTCGTACTGCGGGGATTTGTAATTCTCCGTGCGCTGGGCCCATCCGGCCAGCGGCATCCAGCATCCCAGAAGAAACGCGAAGGCTAAAATTCTAAAAGGTTTCATATATCAGGCTACTTTTATTTTAGATTATAATAAACGGGCAAATGTAGGAAAAATTATAGGGGCGTTTCCCGCATCGGAAAGAGAATTGTAAACATCATTTTCTTAATAAAAACGTTTCTTTTTTTGTATTTTTGCATCCTCATAAAAAATGATTCCAATGAACGATATCCAAACATTAGACCACATCGAGGAACTGTTTCCGAACGATTTTACTGAAGAGCAGATTGCCAAGGCCAAGACGCTGTTTTACAAAAAAATATCCATTGCCGCCCATCAGTTTTACGGGGGCAAGATGCAGACGCTGCCCAAAGCGCCCATCTACGGCTTCAACTGGTTCAACGTGTGGTACACGCCCGGCGTGTCGGCCGTGTCCACCACCATCCGTGACGACAACGACCGCTCCTTCGAGCTCAGCAACCGCTCCAATCTGGTAGCCGTCGTCAGCGACAGCACCCGCGTGCTGGGCGACGGCGACTGCACCCCTCCCGGCGGCCTGGGCGTCATGGAGGGCAAGGCCATGTTGATGAAATATCTCGGCGGTGTGGACTCCGTGCCCCTCTGCATTGACAGCCGCGACGAGAACGGCGAACACCAGGCCGACAAGCTCATCGAGTTCGTTAAGATGGTGCAGTACAGCTTCGGTGCCATCAACCTGGAGGATATCTCGCAGCCCAACTGCTACCGCGTGCTGGACACACTGCGCGAGGCATGCGACATCCCCGTGTGGCACGATGACGCACAAGGCACCGCCTGCGTGACGCTGGCAGGCCTTATCAACGCGCTGAAAATCACTGGCAAGAAGATGTCCGACATCAAGGCCGTGCTCTACGGTGCCGGTGCCGCCAACACCACCATCGCCCGCCTGATGATCACCGACGGCGTGAAACCCGAAAACATCATCATCTTCGACACCAAAGGCACACTTCACAGCGAACGCACCCAGTACCGCGACGACAAACGCTTTTACCGCAAATGGGAACTGTGCCTCTCCACCAACCCGCAACATATTGAAACTCACGAAGAAGCCTTCAAGGATGCCGACGTGCTGATTGCCCTTTCCAAACCAGGGCCTGACACCATCAAGCCGGAATGGATTTCCCTCATGGCCGACAAGTCCATCGTCTTCGTCTGCGCCAACCCCGTGCCGGAAATATATCCCTACAAGGCCAAGGAGGCCGGCGCCTACATCGTGGCCACTGGGCGCGGCGACTTCCCCAACCAGGTCAACAACTCCGTGTGCTTCCCCTCCATCCTCAAGGGCACGCTGTTGGTGTCGGCCCGCAAGATCACCGACAGCATGGCCATCCGTGCCGCACACTCCATCGCCGACTTTGCTGAGAGACAAGGTCTTACCACCGAGCACATCATGCCCACCATGATGGACAGCGACCTCTTCCCGACGGTAGCTGCCGATGTGGCCATGCAGGCCATCCACGACGGCGTGGCCCGCAAGACGCGCACCTGGCAGGAGGTCTATGACATCGCCAAGCACGACATTGACGAGACACACACCCTGGCCCGTCTCTTCGAGCAGCAAGGATTCATCAAAGAGTTTCCCGAGGAGGAAATCCGCCGCATCGTACGGGAAGCCTGTGATGCTGTGCGCTCATGATCACGACTGAAGCACATATACGTCCCTTTCTCCGGCTGGGCCAACAACTCCGGCAGCCGGACATTGTCCGCCAACGGTTCGGAGAGGCTATCCGCATACAACACCAGCGCAATCCATGGTTCACGCCCTCATGCTGTGAGCAAGCGATACAAGACATTGCCCTGCTGTTGGAAGAAGACGCCATCCGTACGCTGTTGGAGAAGAATCCTGCCCTACCCCATTCCATTCCACAGACCATCGCCCTCCTGCCAGCCGGCGACATGCCGCTGCAGGCCTTCCCCGATCTCTTGCACATCCTGCTCGCCGGACATCGTCTCCAATGCCGCCAAGCCACTGACGACAACCTCCTGCTGCCCATCATTGTCCAGATGCTGACCGAAACGGAGCCCGCCTGGGCGGAACACATCCGTTTCACAGACAAAATTGCGGATGCGGACGCTTTCATCGCCGATGCAGAGCCAACCCAACTTGACACTTTTGACCAATATTTTAATGGTAAACCGCATCTGCTCCGCATCCGGAAAGGAAAAACGCAAATCATCACCGGAAAAGAAGACGACCACACCCTGCGACAGGTTGCCCGCGGCATCTGCACCTATTTCGGGCGGGGACCGGAAGCCATCCGGAAACTGATTGTGCCTCAAGGGTATGACTTTCAACCCCTCTTCCAAAAACTGCAGGAGGCCAGCATCCCTCTCACCACCCACAACCGCTTCCTCAACCATCTGGAGTATCAGAAGGCCATCCATCTGATGGGCCGACAACCCTACCTGGATGCCGGTGCCTTCCTCTTCCGCGAAAGCGACAACGACTTCCCGCCGGTGGCCGTGGTCCATTATACCTGCTACACAAACAAACCGTCCGTGCAAACCACTCCTATGGAAGACACGCTCACATTTTTGGAACACCTCGTTTAATCCATCTTTATGAAAAAACGCATTATCGTAGCCCTGTTCTTCATCGTCGGCATCACCTCTATCCCGCTGATCCTGTCCATCTTCAAGCTCTACACGGAAGCGGAGAAGGTGCAGCGGAGCATTTTCGTCAACGAGGTGCTGACCGCCGGCGATGCCATCATCAACCAGATCGACGCCACCATTCTCAACGACACCGTGGCCATGGCGGAAGCCGTAGGAAAGCTCACCGCCGCCGACACCACTGGCGTAGTCTCCTCCATGCACACCCGTAAATTCCTGCTCGACACCACCACCAACCAGCCCATCGGCGTCATCAAGTCGGTCATTTTCGTCAAGGAGAACAACTCAAGAATCATGGAGAGCGACACAGAATACTTCAGCCAGGCGTACCGGCAGCTCTTCCCTGTCAACAACGACCCCTGGTCGCCCAAGAACACCAAGTCCACCACACTTCTGATCAACAACGACCGCGACGCCAAACTCATCCAGTTGGACAGCAGTACCATCGCCCTGCTGAACGCCGAATACCTCCACGAGGTTATCACCGACGCCCTGGCCGCCGAGAACATCACCGCCAAGTTCGACTTCGCCCTCTACAACGCCTTCACTACCGACTTTGTCATCGCGCCCGAGTTCACGCAACCCGAGCAAATGCTCAAGAGCGAGTACGTCTTCCGTCTGAAATACAACGAGAAGGTCAGTTCGCCGCACTACATCATCCTCTTCTTCCCCGCCGAGCGCGGCATCTTCCTCCAGCGCATGAGCACCATCGTGGGCCTCATCCTCATCTTCCTGATCATCTGCTTCACCATCTCCTTCACCGCCCTATTCTCCCTGTACCGCCAGAAAAAGCTGTCGGAGGTCACCAACGAGTTCGTCAACAACATGACACACGAGTTCAAGACACCCATCTCCACCATCTCGCTGGCCTGTGAGGCGCTCACCGACCCTGTCATGCGCAACGACGCCGACATCCTAGAAAGCTATGTTTCCATCATCCGCGATGAAAACGACCGTCTCAAGAACATGGTCAACAACATCTTGCAGATTGCCCAACTGAAAAAAGGGCAGGTGAAGATGAACATCGAATTGCTGGACATGCACGAGCTCATCCACAAGGTGTCGGACAGCATTGCCCTGCAGGTCAAATCCACCAATGGCACGCTCTCCCTGGCCCTGAACGCCGACACATACAAGATCTTCGGCGACCGCTCGCATCTGGCCAACGTGATTGTCAACCTGGTGGAAAATGGCATCAAATACTCGCAGGGAGCGCCCGAGATCCTCATCAACACGCAGTCGGACGAGAAATATTTTCTGCTCTCGGTCACCGACAAGGGCATCGGCATTCCCAAGAAGGCCATCGCCAACATCTTCGACAACTTCTACCGTGTGCCCAAGGGCAACGTCCACAACGTGAAGGGCTATGGCCTCGGCTTGGGCTACGTGAAGAAAATCGTATCCTTGCACAAAGGCAAAATCCTGGTTCAGAGCGAAGAGGGCAAAGGCAGCACGTTTGTGATTTATTTGCCGATAAAGAAATAACAGGGGACAAGGGTTAGTAGTCAGTTAATAGTTAATAGTGAATAGAGAACAGGGACAAGTGACTGCGTTTCCCACAAAGCCCCATAACTATTAATTATTAACTGTTAATTATTAATTGTTAATTATTAATTGTTAATTGTCTCTTATTCCTAATTCAAGTCCCAACACAACGACACGATGTCCCGCCAGGGAAGGTCGAGCAGTTCGGCCATATCGCGATTGCAGAGAAAGCCGCCGAAACAATAGACGCTCTGCATCAGAGCCGGGGTGCGCTGCAAAGCAAAACGGAAGTGCGGGTTGAGCAGGATGTCCAGCACCAACGGGAGGATGAACCCAGACAGGGCGATGCCAACTGCCGGTTCGGACAGTGTTTCCGTCAAAATCCGGTCCGTCATGCTGGTGCCATTGTCATCTGTAATCAGATTCATAGCTAAAGCGGAGACCCGCTTCCGGTTGAGTTCCTCCACCATCTGGTGCGTAATCTGCGCGGGCGGCTGGGTGGAGAGCACCACCTGTCCGGTGCGCATCTGCCGCACCTGTTCCACGGTGAACGGCATGAACTTGACCAGCAATCCCGACAGGGAGGCCAACCGTACAAATTCATCCTCAAATTCCGCCCCCACATCGGCGTAATCCATGTCCGAATAGAGGGAATGACGCGAAAAGCCTCGTTGCATATACACTCTCACCTGATTGTCAACCAGAGTTTTCACCGCGTTGGGGGTGAGCCACGCGAAATCGCCCATAGGTTCCTCATCCACCAAAAAAGCCACTGTCATCGGAGGGGCAATCTCCGACACCACAGCCCGCTGCTCCTGCAACACGGGAATGGCCTCCTCAACGGTTAACATGTTCGAACCCATCGGTGATTATTTACAACACTAAAAGATAAAACGACGATTGGTGTCGTCCACCCGCTCAATACGTATCGGGATAAAATCCCCCTGAAGGATGTCTTCCACCTTCTCCGTCCATTCAATGAAACAGTATGAGCCACTGCACAGATACTCCTCGAATCCGATGCGGGTGGCATCTGCAGGCTCATCAATACGGTAAAAATCAAAATGATAGACTGGCATTCCAGCCTCAGTCCAATACTCGTTCACGATGGCGAACGTGGGTGACGAGGTGATGTCGTGCACGCCAAGCACACGACACAACTCCTTGATGAGCGTGGTCTTCCCCGTGCCCATTTCCCCGTAAAAGCCGAACACCCGCTCCTGCGGGTAGGCCTCCAGAATGGCTTGCGCCACCCCAGTCAATTGCTCTTCGTTAGCTGTTATCTGCTGCATGGCCCTTTCTATTTTTTATGCTGCAAAGATAGCGAAAAACTACCACATCCCATCAAAATCGGTCCAGATACGATCACCAAGTTTCCAGGCGGTCTCCACAGCGGTGTTGCCGCAACGGTTGGTGAAGTCTGTGAGTATTCGGATGGCCTCTTGGCGATTGCCACTCTTCAACAGCTGCAACGCTTTCTGCTCAACGTCCTTATGCTCGTCAATAAATTGTTTCTCAAGAGGTTCCCAGGTCTTGTCAATGACAATGTGCATGTCGCCCCAGCGCTGGCAGGCTAAGCTGCCCACCCGGTTGAATCCCCACCAGGCGGCCTCTTTGCTGAAGCCGGTCATGCGGCCGTCGGTCTTGTAGGTGGTGGGCAAGTCGGTGACGTTGGCGTAGATGGGCACATAGATGGACGAAGCCACATTGTCAAGGGCAAACCAGCAGAGCGCTCCTACCTCATCGGGCAGATCGGCGCGACATTGGATGATGGTTCCATAAACGGTAAAGTGGACGGCTATATTACGTTCACCCAGCTCGTTCCAGCCGCCGTTGATACGGTGCAGCTTCAGCTCATCGGCCTTCATGAAGGGATTGGCCATGGGCGAGATCACCTGTTTGCCCTCTTTGTTGGCCACGGTCAAGGTCTTGCGCATGTCGTAAGGCGTGCCCTCGTAATAATCTTTGAAAACACTCATCATCTTCTCAAGAGTCACCAGCGTGTCGGGCTTCACGGAGAAGGGATAGTTCTCAGCGTTAGGGTCCAGTTTCAGCGACGGAGCCAGCAAGTCGAAGACGCGCCATTCACGTCGGCGGCAGGCCATCATCGTGCGCGTTTGCGGCGCGTAGGCGTATGCGAATTGGAACGTGGATTTCCCGTCCCACCAGCCGTTCTCCTTGGCCAACGAATAGACATTATCGGAAGCCATGTAATAGTCCTTGTCCTTGAGGTTGATTTCGCGGATGGTGGAGGCGTTGGCGTTGACGGCCACATGGTCGTCGGGCACGCGTTGGGCAGCCCACACGGCACCGCGCTTGTCTTTGCCGGAACCGAGGATCTCCAGATGCCACACTTCGTTTTTGTCGGCAATGGTGAGGCATTCGCCGGCATCACGCCAGCCGTATTCTTTCAGCAGTTCACCGGCCATGCGGATAGCTTGGCGGGCGGTGGTGCAACGCTGCACCATCAGCCGGCAAAGAGTTTGGCACTCAATCAGCCCGCTGTCGGATTTCAGTTCCGCCCGCCCGCCAAAGGTGGACTCCCCGATGGCCAGCTGTTTCTCGTTGACGCAGGGATAGGCGGTGTTCAGGAACTGGTAGGTGTGCGCCACCTGCGGAATCTCGCCAATCAGAATATTCTCGTAACGGGCCATCTGGCCGGGCACCTTCTTGGCCCAGCGACGCCAGTACATGCCTTCGGTCTCGCCCGGCTGGTGGTCCATGGCCGGCTCCACCATAATATTGGTACGCGAACGATGACTGTCATCCGTATGAGAAGTCATGACAGAACCGTCGGCGGAGGCTTTCTTGCCGATAGTGATGGAGGTGCATTCCATGCCTTCGGTGATGGGATCAAAATCGGTTTGTGCGACGGCTATGCTGATGGTCGCAAGAAACAAGAGGGTGAGAAAAGGTTTCATACGTGTTTTATTCGATGTTATATTAATATTGTAAAATCATTATAAGGCCCATACTAAAAGACCCCCACAGATAATAAGGCCGCTCACCACCAAGTCGATAAGGCAGAAACCCATGATGTCCTTGGCATTGAGTTTGGCGATGGCCAAGGCAGGGATGGCCCAGAAAGGCTGTATGAGGTTGGTCCAGGCATCACCCCAGGCGATGGCGGTGCCAGTCAGGCCCGGGTCAACGCCGAGGTTGGCACCGGCGGCGAACATGATGGGTGCCTGGATGGCCCAGTGGCCGCCGCCCGAAGGCACGAACATGTTGAGCACGGCAGCACAGAGGAAGGTGAGCAGCGGATAGGTGGTGGGATTGGATATCGAGATGCAGGCGTTGCTGATGACCGTTCCGAAGCAGATGCCCGAGTGACCGATGCCCGTGATGATACCCATGATGCCGGCATAAAAGGGAAATTGCAGGATGATGCCCGCCGCGCCGGAGGCTGCCTTGGTGAAAGCCCGGACATAGGCCAGCGGGGTGCCATGCAGGATGATGCCAATAAACAAGAAAAGCATGATGACCGAGTTCAGGTCCAACGAACCGCCTCGGAATCCTATCTTAACGATCAGGTATCCAAGTCCTAAACCGGCCACTAACCAATTCAGAATACGGCTGTTCTCCAACTTCTCGGCAGGTGTGGAGGGTACGATGTCCGGCTGGGGTTGTTCTTCCGCCAACAGAATTGGGTCTATGGCCACCACCTTTTCAGGATGCGGGTGCATGAGCGCGTTCACCACCACGATGGCGGCGATGGTGAGTGCCACCATGATGAGGTTATGCGGATCCAGGATGGTTTGCGTCACTGGCACGGGCTCGGTAAGAATGCCGTTGGTGGCCTTGGTCAGCGCCTCGCCCGGCGTGGCCATCGTCAACGGGATGGACCCGGACAAACCCGCGTGCCATACGACGAAACCGCTATAAGCTGAGGCTATCAGGAGACGATAGTCCACCCCCGACAGTTTGCGGGCAATCTCCTTGGCAAAGATCACCCCCACAATCAGCCCGAAGCCCCAGTTGAGCCAGCAGGCCACCGCCGACACGCCAGTCACCAACGCGATGGCGCCGGCAGGAGTTTTCGGAATACTCGCCAACCGACTGATACCTTTTTTGATAACAGGTGCAGCAGCCAATGTGGAACCGCAAACCAAAACCAATGCCATCTGCATGGCGAATGCCAGCAGACCCCAAACTCCATCACCCCAATGTTCCATCACCTCCAATGGAGTCTGGTGGCAGATGGGCATGGCCAACAAGGCGGCAAGGAAGGTGAGCAGGATGGCAAAAATGAACGGCTCCGGCAGATAGCGTTGCACCACACGGACACAGGCGTTGATGATTCGTTGGAACATGGAGGTGGGGTTGTTTTATATGTTTCTGAGTACAATATCGATACGGTCGTCGAAAGCCTCACGGGTAGCGTAACCCACATGAGGCACAAGCACACAATTCGGGGCGGAGAATAAAGAATGATCTTCGGCCAAGGGCGGCTCTTTCTCATACACGTCGATGCCCGCACCAGCGAGAAGGCCCGCTTTCAGCATGTCGGCAAGAGCATCCATGTCCACCACATTGCCTCGGGCGGTGTTGATGATGACCGCCGTGGGCTTGCACATCTGCAGCAGCTCGCGACTGATGAGATGATGTGTTTCCGCTGTCAGCGGCACATGCAGGGATATGATGTCACAGGTTTTCATCAATTCCTCCAAAGGAAGATATACGATGCCTTGCTTGACTACGTCATCGTATTCGGAGCGGCTCCAGGCCACCACCTCGCAACCGAATGCCAAGAGCAACTGGGCCGTGCGCTGTCCGATGGCGCCGGTGCCCACAATGCCCACACGCTTGCCGCGTAGCTCGCGACCCAAGAAGTTGTTGCGCGTGCCTCCTTTGCGAGTGTCAGCATCCAAGGCCGTGATGCGCCGATAGACGTCCAGCATCAACCCGATGGCCAACTCCGCCACGCCCTCCGTGGCATAGCCGGAAGCATTCACCACCTCAATGCCATGTGCGCGGGTGTATTCCAAATCAATATGGTCCAAGCCAGTGAAGGCCACGTTTAGTTTCTTCAGCTTAGGACATTGCGACAGCACATCGCTTCCGATTTTAATATTGGACACGATGACCTCTTCCGCTTCCTTCATCCGCTCAATGAGGGTTTCCGCGTCTTCCTTACGGTCGCGGTAGCAGATAAACTCGTGACCTCTGGCGGCCAAATCAAATGCAATGTTAACGGCACGCTCTTCGCTGATGCCGATAGGTTCTACAGCTACAATCTTCATATAGTCATGTTTTAATGAGAAATCTATTTCACACGAAGTTGTTCCACCTGAAGTACTTTTCCGTTGGCCTTATCGTGCAGAATGGCCACCACCGAACAGTTGTCGGGATTCCAGTCGTGACCGGCAAAGGTGATGGAACGGCCATAGGTGTAGGTGGAATCTTTCTGCAAGATGCCGTCGCCCGTCAGAAAATCTCCAAAAGTGCCGTTCAACCCCCCGCGGAGCACATGGTTATGGGTATAATCCAGAATGGTCTCCGAATGTTTGAGCTGCGGCTTTATGATGTTATCCTCAATGAGGAACAAAGAAAACCGGAGAGCATTCGGATAGTCTTGCAGCATGGTGACCTTGGCATTGACTTTCAACATACCGGAGGCATCGTATTGGTTGATGAGTTGGATGGCGGCCATCGGGGTACGGTCTTCAGCCTCCAGCTTGGATTGCCAGCGTGCCGGCGATACGATGCTCGGATACCGGTTGATGATGGCTACAGGGATACCGTCGATGTTGAAGAAGGTGCGGAGCTCGTTCCCGACATTGGTACGGAAGTCGTAGGCAAAATTGGCATCCGTGGGGTGTGGCACAGCCAGTGCGCCGGCATGGATGCCGACGATGACCAGGGTATCCTGAAAAATGCCGTGCAGACGGTCCAACTCGTCGTGGCCATCCGGACAGTTCGGACAATAGTGGCCGGTATATTCTTCAATTAAAAGTTTGCGGAAGACACTACTGGGGTCCAACGGAGGAAACTCCACCGTCACCTCCTCCACTTCGCTGGGGATGATGTATGGACCTTCAACGCGGTCGCATGCGGAGATAAGGCCCGCTGCGATGAACATTACTATGATGATGTTTCTCATTTTTTCCATTTTTACAATATATAATTATGGTATGAGGTTAAAAGGATGTGGTGATGGAAAGGCCCACCCCATAAGAGGCGGGTACTGCACGGCAGACACCGCCGATGCAGAGGATACCCTCCTGGGTCTTTCCGAAGTTGAGCGCAATGCGGGTGGTGTTCCACACAAAGGCTCCGGCAATATTGAAATAATGCAGCCGACGGGAAGGATCCGGATTGCCGTAATTCCAGTCGTCACCGATAGAGATGAACCATTTAGGACTGATGGAATATTCCAGCATACCATAGATATGACTGCCGTCGTCATCTTTGGTGTATAAATGCTGGAGATCCAGATGCAGAGCGTGCTTGGATGTGATCTTCCATTGGAGATCGGAAGCCACCAGATGCCCACGCATCATGCCTTCATGGCCTTGCAGGATTTCAAGATTGTAGGAGATGAAATTGTAGGCCAGTGTCCATTTCCAGGATTTGGTGAACCGATGGCTGATTTCCAGTCCGATGTCCTGATAGAGGAGGTCGGGACCGAATTTGAAGAAGGACGAGGTGTAACCTTCGGTGCCGCGTGCCGTGCCATTTTCGATGGCGAGTGCCACCGGCTGCTGGTCGGTGTTGTGGAAACGGGAGAAATTGAACGTCAGGTCGGTGCCGTACTTTCCGCCCAATTTTGTTTTCTTGGGTATCTTGTAGTTAACTTGAAGCTGTACGCCGATCTGACTGTTGGGCTGGCTGGCGAAGCCGTAATCGCTGATTAGCTGATACGAATATTGCCGGTTGATGGCTGGGATATTATTGATATTCAGCCAGCTGTTCTGCTGGACCATACGCTGCGAACGGAAATCCATGTTATCGGAACGGATGAACGAGGCCGCCACGCCGAAGCCTTTCATGGAGTAGGTGGCCGAAAGGAAAAGAGCTTCGCCTTTCTTATAGATGAAGTCATTGGAAACGTTCGGATCCTGCATTTTCTGGGCGAATTCGGCATCAAAACGGAAACCCTTGTACCCGAAATTCAGTCTCGTGGCCCATATCGGAATGTTCTGCGGGATCTTGTCAGCAGGAATCTCACCTGTGCAAGTGCTGTCGGTGCCAGGGTATAGCGTGCCGAGGATGGATTCGTCGGCCTTTTCGAACTTGCTCACGAAAGAGGCCCCGATGTTCGTGGTGAAACCCTTCTCCTGCATCTTGGGGATAAGCTCGCCCAGAGCGATTTCGCCGTCAAAGCCCCGCACAAAGTCGCGCCGACCCAAATAGCTTTCGAAATTAAACCGCTCGATGCCCCACACCCCCTTGACCGTGATGCCCTTGTACGGAGTCACCTTCACGCGGGCACCCAACAGACTGTTGTCAATGCCCAACTGCCGGTCCTCGTACGCCCGCAGCGCGAGCCCATTACCGAACTGCTCGTAGAAGTTGCCGGCGGTGACCTGGATGAACTTGTTTTTATAATCGGCGAAAAAATAGCGCACCCCCTGGCCCTGGTATTGGATTTTCTCGAAATCAATCAGCGGGAACTGATAATACTCGTAGCGCACGCCGGCGGAGAAACCGCCATTCGAGTAGAGCAGGTTGATGAAGGCGTTGGCCCGCACTTTGGAGTCCACCTTTTCCGCCCCAATGAGGGAATCCGGCATATAATACATACCGTTGAAGCCGAAGTCGCCACTGATACGGCTGCTGCCCAACTGGTGCTGACCTTGGAGCGATGACAGCGAAAACAGCAGTATAACTGGAATAATTAGAGATAGATGTTTTCTCATACTCAGGAATCTTGTAATGTCAGATTATTTCCCGACCATTTTCTTGATGATTTCATAGACTTCCTCTTCCCCGCCTGCCGCGTAAGAGGTGTGTTGCCACACAATCTCGCCATTGCCGTTGAGGATACAGAGATACGGCACGTCGTTCACATTCATGGCACGCTTGAAGTCGGAGTTCACGTCCAGCAGAACGGTGTAGTCCCAGCCCCGCCCGTTGACGAACGGCGCCACACGTGCGGAAGTCTTCGAGTCGTCGATGGAGATGGCGTACAACTTGACACCCGTCTCCTCCACCCAGTCCTCATATTCGTCGGCAATAGCCATCAGTTCGTTGACGCAAGGTCTGCACCAAGTGGCCCACAGGCTGATGATGACCGGTTTGCCGTCATTTTGGATATTGGCAGTGTTGAAAACCTGCCCGTCCAAGGTCTGGATATCGATGGCGGGTATTTTGGCCAGATGCTTGGGATTGGCATTGTCATTCTGGGCGATGACCGGCAGGCAGAACGCAAGCACACAGAGGGCAGCAAGGATTCTATTTTTCATAATGGTGTATTTATTGTTTGCGATTAATGAAAAGTGGATTTTCTAATTCCTGTTCTTCTTTTGGGAAATGGGCATTCAAATATTGGATCAGTCCGTTGTCGGGAGAGGGCGCGTAGCGGTTAAGGATCCGCCCATCAGCTCCCAGAATCATATAGTCGGGCAACGTTTCCACACCCATGCGCATCATCCAATCATAGTTGCCGTTGAAATGCAGGATTGGCCACGCCACCACCCCGCCGTAGGTCTTGCAGAATTGCTCGTATGTTTTGCGCTCAGAGTCTGCACAGATGCACACAAACTGGATTCTGTCCTGAAAATTCTGATAAAACTCGTTTAATAACACCATCTCCCGGATACAATCAATGCAGTCGGACTGTAAAAACTGAACGTAGATAGGGTTGTCACCCAGTTGGTTTAAACGGACATGTCTGCCTTTTTCATTCTCAAAGACGGGAATGTCCGCTTTCTGCGCCGGAGGCAGGGCGCGTTCAAGAGCGTGAGTGATAAAGGGCTGATGTTCCGGAAAATGCGTGGACACCTGAATGTATTGCAGCAACTTGATGATGTTTCCCCGATCAAACTCCTCGTTGTCCATCCACTGGTCCAGATTGCGGATGATGGCCAGCTCGCGGATGCGCTCGTTCACCAGCTGAGGGTCCCGGCCCACCTCGTTGAAAAGGGTCAGGTAATCGGGCTGCTCGTTGATGGTGCGGGCCAGCAAATCCTTGGAGATACGGGGAGAATTGTACAGGTAGTTCCCATAAAACTGGTTGAACAACGCCATATAGGCAGGGTTATTGTAAAGCACCTTATCGTGGTCGAAATATTTGGAATACATGGTCCTGCGGTCGAGCATGATTTCCAGCAGTCCATAGGTGTAGTAAATATAGGATTCGTAAAAATTTTCCGGATTATACCGGATTGGGAAGCGCTCGGAAAGCATGGTGGAAACAGTGTCAAACGCCTTCGGATCATGGTCGTAGGTGATCCGAAACGCGTAACGGTCCGTGATGCCACTGAAATAGCGCGAAAACCGGTTTATCTTGTAGTTAAGGTCAGCGGTATCTACCTCATCCGTAGTGATTTGCAGAAAACCGCCGTAGGTCTCCGGGTTAATAAGGTTGAAGAGCAGGGTGTCGGCACTGATATGGAAATGATAATTGTGGAAGGGCACGATGAAAAATTCGGCCTTGGTGGTGCGGATGGCCAGCTGCACCAGCTTGATGTCGGTGGTGGAATACGAGAGCTTGAAACGCCCGTTCTTGTCAATCTTGTCGTGGGCCGCCACGGTGGGGATATTGTTAAGCAGGTCGTCAAACACAAGCAGGCGAATCTCCTCATTGCGGGCAAACGGAGCCTCACCCGTGATGACCACAGGCTGCTGCGCAAAAACCCGTATCCCTATGCAAATCAGGACGAGCAGAAACGGTATTTTGTATGTATTTGACTGGATGGTCATTATGGCTTTTCTGGAAGTTTATAGGATAGAAATGCGGAGTAGTCGGCGTGCAGCGACCATAACTCCCGCACCAGCGAGGAGGAGACGATGGCCCACTCGGGAGAGGAGGGGATGAAGATGGTTTCCACATCCGGATTCAAAGTCAAGTTTATCCGGCGCAACTCCTCTTCGGCGACGAAGTCGGTGGCGTTGCGGATACCCCGCACCAGATAGTTGACCCCGAGCTGCCGGCAAAGGTCCGTAGTAAGCCCCTCATACGCCATGACGGTCACCTTCGGTTCCCCGTCGTATAGGTCACGGATCCACTGAAGGCGTTGCTCCACGGAGAAGATGTCCTTTTTGACGTGGTTGTGGCCAAGAGCAATGTAGAGATGGTCGAAGAGCGGCAGGGCTTTCCGAACAATGTCCTCATGCCCTTTGGTGAAAGGACAAAAGGAACCAGCAAACAGGGCTATGTTTTTCATATTAATCAGTCTCTGAGGATGGTGAAATTGTAATCGTCAAGGAATTTGATCAGACGGGAGGGCTTGTAGTCGATGGAGCTGGCGTACTCGTGTGGCACCACGTGGTCCATCTGGCGGATGACTTCTGGGGAGATGTCTTCGAACGTCTTGGGGGTGGGCTCACCAGCAATATTGGCGGAGGTGGACACGATGGGCTTGCCGAGGACGCGGATGAGCTTGCGGCAGAATTCGTTGCTCGTGATCCGGATGGCAATGGTGCCATCGTCGTGGACCAGCTTGGCGGGGAGGTTCTTGGCAGTGGGGTAGATGAAGGTGGTAGGGCGCGAGATGTGCGGGATCAAGTCCCACGCAATCAGCGGGATTTGCTCCACATAATGGGGCAGTCGCTCCGCCGAATCCAGCAGGATGATCATGCTCTTTTTCTCATTACGCTGTTTGATGCGGTAGATGGCCGCGACAGCCTCCTCGTTGGTGGCGTCGCACCCGATGCCCCACACCGTGTCGGTGGGATAAAGCAGCACTTTGCCCTCACGCAGCAACGCCGCACACCGTTCGATTTCTTGTTCCATATCAGTAGTTCATTAGCAATGGCAAACCAAAGATTTGCAGCCGCAAAAATAATACTTTTTTGCACACAACGGGGCGGAAGTATAGTCTATGGTCTTATACTTTCCCGCTTTTAACACTTTTAACTAACTTCACAAACTTTAAGAACATTACAAACCTCACAAACCCTTTTACTTCCCCATTCAACTTGAAATTTCCCTACTCTAGCAAAAATTATGTACTTTTGCAGGCTTTTTTGGATACTCTGAATATGAAAAAATATATCTTCGGACTGATGCTCTGCGCCTTGTGCCTTGCAGCCCCCGCGCAACAGATAGCCCTGCTCAAGTACAACGGCGGCGGCGACTGGTACGCCAACCCCACCTCGTTGCCCAACCTGATCAAATTCTGCAATATCAACCTCGGCATGTCGCTTGACTTGAAACCCGCCACCGTGGAGGTGGGCAGCGCCGACATCTTCCAATACCCCTTTGTCCACATGACCGGACATGGCAACGTGGTCTTCAGCGACGCAGAGGCTGAAAATCTGCGCCTCTACCTCATGTCTGGCGGCTTTCTGCACGCGGACGACAACTACGGCCTCTCCACATTTATACGCAAGGAAATGAAAAAGGTGTTCCCGGAACTCGACTTGGTGGAACTGCCCTTCAACCACCCGATTTTCCATCAGAAATACAAATTCCCGAACGGATTGCCTAAGATCCACGAGCATGACAACAAACCACCCCAAGCCTTTGCGCTTTTCTGGGAAGGACGCATGGTTTTCCTGTTCACGTATGAGTGCGACTTGGGCGACGGCTGGGAGGACTATATCGTGCACAAGGATTCGGAAGCCACCCGCCTCAAAGCTTTGCAGATGGGTGCAAACATCCTGCAATACGTTTTCTGCCAGTAGGTTGCAAACACTTAATCTTCGATTTCCGTCTCCTCGATTGGACCGCTGGTCTGCGCCTTTTTCTCCAATTCCATCTTTCCGAACCTCAGCGTGATGCCTGCGCTGATGAAACGGCTGTTGTACTTGGTGGACGAACGTACCATATAGTAGGGGTTGTTTTCCGCCGTGGCTGTTTTGTTCCAGTTGAAGATGTCCGTCACGTTAAGATGCAGGGAGAGCTTGCGCTTCAGCAAATCGGCCCGAAGACCGCAGTCGATGGAGTAGCGCGGACGGGTGGTGGAGAACAGCGAAACGCTCTTGGAGCGGTAGTTGGCGGAGGCGAACACCTCCAGCACCTTCCACAACTTCGCCCAGTAGTTGAGACGAAAACTGTAGCCCAAATTGGAGAAAATGCGCGGGTCGGGCTCGTTTCGGAAGCGATATTCGGAGTGCTCATAATAGATGTTAGCGTAAAAGCGGATGGTCATGAAGGTCTTCAGCCGGTAGTTCATGTTGAAGGATGCTCCTGTGTTCAAGGTGGTGCCCGCATTGACCGGCATGGTGAACGTGACCACCCGTCCGAAAATATCGCTGTATGCCACGTCTGTCAACGTGTTCACCTTCTGACCCGTATGCTTGAAATAGGCGGAGAGCCCAAGATTGCCGAACTTGTTCACGAATTTGGTCCAGTTGAACTCCACATTGTGCGTCTGGGTGGCGAGCAGGTCGGGGTTTCCAGTGCTGTACGAGTCTTCCCCGTAGCTGATGAACGGACTGAGCCGTGAGGCATCCGGCTGGTTGATGCGATAGGTGTAGCTCAGCCGGAAGTTATGCATGGATTTCGTCCTGTAACTCAAATGCAGGGAGGGATATAAGTTCAGCTTGTTTTGTATGACATTGTCTTGAGGGGAGTTTAAAATCTGATAAACCTCATGGTTATAACGGACCCGAAGGCCCTCCTTTATGGTGAAATTCCCGATCTTGTGCTGGAGGGTGGCAAAGACGCTGACGCCACCATTCTGAGTGCGTGTGTCTTTCAGCCGCAAGGAATCCAACAGGAAAACGTCATCGGAGCCCGCCATCAGCGTGTCCGATGTGCTCAACCCGTTGTTTTGGCGGAAACTGCCCTCCACCCCGACCGATAACTCATGGTTCTTTGCAAAGGGACGGGAGTAGTCAAGGCTACCACGTATGCTGTAATTCTGTCCGCTGTTGTTTTTCTTTTTAAAATAATCCATAAAATCCTGCAACATGTAGTCGCGGATTTCCTCCGCATAGGAACGGTTTTGGCCGAAATTGCCGGACACGTTCGCCTTCAACTCGTGGCCCTGGCGGTCAAAACGGTGGAGAAACCACATGCCCCCGTATCCTCCTGCCGAAAACGAGCGATTGGCGTTGTCGGTGATGTAGGCGTAGAGGCCCGCCGATTCCAAATATTCCCTCCGGAAGACATTCTGCACATTGTGATAACGGCTCCACGACGGGTAGGTGCCTGCCCAAAAGCTCAGCGTGTTCATAGTGTCGAATGTGTAGCTGCCGTTGAAGCTCAAAGAGGTTGAAAAACTGTGCGTTACAGACTGTCCGCTGCCGTGTCCGTTGCTGGAGGTATCACCCTCGTGGTTGAAGCGGGTGGCGTAGGATTCGCTGACGCTGTTCTGGAAATTATAGCGCCCGCTGAGGTAAAAGTTCAGCGACAGCTTTTCGTTAGCCCACACATAGGACACCCACGGGTTGACTTCCGGCCGGGAGGAGCCCGTCACACCGAAGCTGATAAAGCTGTTTTTCTTGATGTTTCCTGCTAAAACGATGTTGATGATAGCATCGGCATCCGTATTGTATTTAGCTGATGGATTGTTGATTACCTCAATGCGCTCCAATGCGTTGGCGGGTAGCTGGCGGATGAAGTTCTTAAGGTTGTCTTCCGTGAGGTTGGAGGGTTTGTCGTTCATCCAGATTTCCACCGAGGAGGCTCCGTGCAGGGTGATGTTTCCCTCAATGTCCACCTCCACGCCCGGGGTGTTCTGCAAAGCATCGGAAGCGGTGCCCGACTGTATGGTGGGGTCGTCCGACACGTTGTACATGGTCTTCTCCCCTTCTACCATGAAGACGGGCCGTTCCGTCACGATGCTGACCTCGCCCAGAGTGGTACTTCCTTTTTTCAGGGCTACCGGTCGCAAGCGTACGTGCGCCTCCTCCCCGCCCACGGTGACAGGCACGGTACGCACGTCATAGCCTATCAGCGACAGTTTCAGCAGATACTCGCCAGCCGGCGCGTCCGCGAGGGTGAAACGTCCGTTCTGGTCGGTGATGGCGGCACCCAGCATGGTGTTGCTGGAATCCGCTGGGAAAAGCCCCACGTTGACAAAGGCTACCCGGCTGCGGCTGGCACTGTCCAGCACCACGCCGTGCAGCGTGTAGATGCGCTGGCCAAACAAGGCTGACACGGAAAAAACGAACGCCAACAGGAACAATATGCGGTGTGTTTTTGACATTTTTCTTAAATTTTGAAACAATGGGGTCCGGTTGAAGGATATTCGGGTTGCAAAAATAAAAAAAAAGAAACATCCATCGGAAATATTTTGTATCTTTGCAACGTTTGATTTACTATGGTTAAGAAGAGTTGTAAGTTATTGATAATAATACTATTGGCTGCTTCTGTGGACGTTTGTGCCGCGGATTTTACGGCTGTTTTCTCCGAAAACCCGTACACGGTTCTGTCCGTGCAGGACACCTCGAAGCCGTCGCAGAAGGTTGCCAAGCCCAAAAAGGAGCGCCTCTCCAAGGGTGCCAAGAAGGTCACATTCGAGAGCTTCGAGGCCAACTACGCGAGAGCCATGCGGTATTATAACAACCAGCAGTTTCTCTCTGCTGCCGGCCTTTTTGAGGATCTCTACCCTCTCTCCTTAGGCACGCCCCGCGCCGACACCATACTATTCCTTTTTGCGCATTGTTACTACATGAACGCAGACTATACGATGGCCGCCTTCCATTTCCGCGACTACGTGAAGCGCTATCCCAACAGTGACCGCACGGAGGATGCCTTCTATTACTGCATCTCCGCCATCAACAAATCCAGTGCCGACTACAACCTGGACCAGAGCAACACCGAGTACGCCATCGAACAAATCAAGGCATTTTTAATTGCCTACCCCAACTCGAAACATGTGGAAGAATGCAATGTGATGTTGGATGCGTTGCGTTTGAAACTGGCCCGCAAGAATTTGGAGATTCTGAAACTGTATTATAACACAGATCATTACGAGGCGTGCCAGATTGCCGCCAAGAACTTCTTCAACGAATATGCCTACTCGCCACTGATGCCGGAGGCGATTTATTATCTGGTGTTAAACAATTATGAATATGCGAAAAAGAGCGTAGAGAAAAAGAAAGCCGAGCGTTATCGCGCGTGCTTGGATGCCTGCAACCGGCTCACCCTGAACTACGGGGAAACGAAATACACCAAGGAGGTGGAGAAAATAGCCGCCGATGTTCAGAAACAGTTACAGAAATACAATTAACAAATCAAAAAATATTTTAATGAAAGCAGCTGATTACAAAAAACTTAAAATCGATCTCTTTGCAAAGACGAAAGACATCAGACAGTATGACAAGGAGACGGGTAATTTCTACAAGAGCATCGTCATCATGTCGAAGCGGGCTGATCAGATAGCCTCCGATCTGAAGCAGGAGTTCCAGGAAAGTTCCCAGCAGTATTCCCCGACGAATGAATCATTGGAGGAGGTTTACGAGAACCGCGAGCAGATCGAATTGTCCAAATTCTACGAGCAGCTTCCCAAGCCCACGCAAATCGCTTTGTACGAATTTGAGAACAACCAGGTCTATTTCAAGGATCCCGACGTGGACTAAAACACCGCTGACATGCTGAACGGCAAACATATCGTCATCGGAATCACGGGCGGCATTGCGGCCTACAAGTCGCTGTACCTCATCCGCTTGTTCAAGAGCAACGGTTGTGAGGTGCGGGTCGTGGCCACACGGCACGCCCTGGAGTTCGTCACGCCGCTGACGATCGAGACGTTGTCGCAGAACAAATTGTACGCCGACCTGTTCGACCCCACGGAGCATCGCGACACCCATCACATCAGCCTGGCCGACTGGGCTGACTGCATGGTGGTGGCACCGGCCACGGCCAACATTATCGGCAAGTACGCCAACGGCATCGCCGACGACGCCTTGTCCACGTTGCTGCTCGCCCTGAAATGCCCGGTATTCATCGCCCCGGCCATGAACGACAAGATGTTCGCGAACACCGCCGTACAGCACAACATCAGCCTGCTCAAGGAGCGGGGCTGCCACATCATCGACCCGCAGAGCGGATTCCTCGCCTGCGGCAGTACGGGCACCGGTAGAATGGAAGAGCCTGACCGCATCTTCACCATAGTAAATCAACACCTTACCGCCGAACAGCGGTTTGCCGGTCAGAAAGTTCTCATCACCGCCGGACCCACGTACGAGCCCATCGACCCTGTCCGTTTCATCGGCAACCACTCCTCTGGCCTCATGGGTTTCTCCATAGCGGAGGCCGCCGCCGAACAGGGCGCGGAGGTCACGCTGGTCACCGGACCCACGAGCCTGCAGACACAACATCCCGCCATCCGCCGCTGTGATGTGACCACCGCCGCCGAGATGTACCAAGCATGCATGAACGTGGTGGACAATCAAAACATCTGCATCATGTCGGCAGCTGTGGCCGACTATACGCCGGAAAACCCTGTCCCTGAGAAGATCAAGAAGCACGCCGAAGGGCTGGATCTCCATCTTTGCAAGACCAAGGACATCTTGGCCAGCATCGGGAAACAGAAGCGTGACGACCAGATCCTGGTGGGTTTCGCCTTAGAGACGGAAAACGAAATTGAAAACGCCCGCACCAAACTGCATACTAAAAACGCCGATGTCATCGTTTTGAACTCGTTGCGGACCAAGGGCGCAGGCTTCAAGACCGCCACCAATCAGGTGATGATGATGACCAAGGGCGACCATACGGAAACCAGCGAGCTGAAAAGCAAACGCGAAATCGCCGACGATATCCTGAACCTGGTGTATAAAATAATGACTCACGAAGTAGAATAAAGACAATGAAAAGGCTATTTCTCATCCTGTTGTGCGCATTTGTCTGCGGCGGACTGTCCGCCCAGGACTTCCAGTGCCAGGTGTCCATCAACGCCAACGCGGTGACCGGCGGATCCAACACCCAGCGTTATAACGATTTGCAGCAGAAACTCTACCAGTTTATCCACGACCGCAAATGGTGTCAGTACAAGCTGAAGACCAACGAACGCATCGAATGCGCATTGCAGATCACGCTGACAAAAGTGTCGGGCGACGTTATGGAAGGCAACATGAACATCCTGCTCCAACGTCCGGTCTATAAGGCCAGCTATAAGACCACCCTGTTGAATTTTCAGGATAAGAACATCCAATTCACCTACGCCGAAGGTGACCCACTGGAGTATTCCGACAATATGAATCTCTCGCAGTTCACCTCCCTGATTGCCTTTTATCTCAACCTGTTCCTGGCAGTGGAGTTCGATAGTTTCTCACCGAACGGAGGCGCAGCATATTTCAGTAACTGCCAATCCATCGTGAATCTGAACCAAACCTCCAAGGAAAAGGGCTGGAGTGTGGCTGACAACGGCCAAAGCAACCGCTATTGGATCATTGAGAATTTCACCAACAGCCAGTACAGCAAGCTACACGAGTTTTTCTACCAGTACCACCGGCTCGGACTGGATGTAATGAGCGAGACGCCCGATGCCGGACGCGCTGTCATTCTGGAAAGCCTCCGTCTGCTGCAGCAGGTGAATGCCCAGAAATCCGGCTTGGCCATAGTGAAGGTCATTGCATCCTCCAAATGTGATGAGATTGTCAACATCTTCAAAGAGGGAATGCCCAGCGAGAAAACGCAGGTGGTCAACATTATGAAGCAGATTGACCCCACCAACTCCTCCCGTTACGACGCCATCAATGCCGCGACCAACAAGTAAGGCCCATGCTACAATCCCTGAAAATTGAGAATTACGCCCTCATACATGCCGTTGAGATTCACTTTGAGACGGGATTTGTGGTGATTACTGGCGAAACCGGTGCGGGAAAATCCATTCTCATAGGGGCTTTGGCACTCATTCTTGGCAATCGCGCCGACACGGATGTGCTGTACGACAAAAACCGCAAGTGCATTGTGGAGGGTGTCTTTCTTCTGGATAATCCAGGATTACAGGCGTTTTTCGAACAGCATGATTTGGACTATCAGGAAACGACCATCATCCGACGGGAAATCAACGAGCATGGCAAGTCACGGGCTTTCATCAACGACACGCCCGTCAACCTCACCACACTCAAAGCACTGACCTCCCAGCTTATAGACATACACTCGCAGCATCAGAACCTGCTGTTGCAGGATTTCGGTTTCCAGATGGACATCATAGACCAGTATGCCCAAACCCAATCCCTGCTGGCATCCTACAAATCCTCCCTCGCAGAGTTGAAAAACATGATTCTGGAAGAAAAGAGTCTTAAGGAAGCCTGCGCCCAAGCTGCGTTAGAACATGATTTCCATATTTTCACGATTCAAGAGATTGAGAATGCCCTGCTGCAGTCCGACGAACAAGAGCTGTTAGAACAGCAACTGAACACCCTCACGCACGCGGGTGACATCAAAGCCCACTTGTTCCAAGCTGCCCAATTGCTTTCGGAGCAGGATAATGACAATATCCTATTGAAACTGAAAGAGATACTACACGAGTGCCGC
>JAIKYR010000076.1 GCA_024682995.1 Bacteroidales bacterium
GGCGTACATCGCGATGGAGCGGTTCGTGGAGCGGGCCAAGTTCGCCACGTGGCTGTTCAAGATCGCCTACAACACCTTCCTCGACCACCAGCGGTCGGGGTGGAACCGCCGGACGGACTTGGACGCGGCGGAGCAGATGCCAGACGGTCCGGGTGCCGATCATGCTTTCCAATATCAGGAGCTGTACGAGGCCATCGGCACGCTGCCGCTGAAGGAGAAGAGCGCCATCTTGCTGTTCTACGTCAGCGGCTACTCCGTGAAGGAGATTGCGAAGATTACAGGAGGCTCCCAATTGGCTGTGAAACAACAGCTTTCGAGAGGGAGAGTTAAACTTAGACAAATTTTGGAACGATGAAAGAAAAGACGACCATAGAAGACCTTTTCGCCCAGTACCAGCCGGACATGGGCGACCGCAACGAATATATGACGCAGCTTTCCAAGAAGTTAGAGGCGGCGGAATACGCAAAACGGTATCGTGAGGCGCAGACGAGACGTTACCGCCGGATGATGGTGGCCGTGTTCATCTCGGGCATCGTCACGGGCGCCATCGGCATCGTGCTTGTCTTGCTCCACCCGCAGTGGCTCATCCCCGCCGGGATGACCATCGAAGCCCCCGCATCGTTCCCCATGCTTCCAAAAATGATTTTGTTGCTGATTATCTGCTTTATAAGTGTGTGTCTTACGGGATTAGTGCGGAAGGTCAGCGACAGCCGCGAGGTGCGGGTGCGGTGAAAAAAAGTTGTAAAAAACCGCAACCAATATTAACAATTAATTGTAAAAATAAAGAAAGTAATAATTTTTTATTATCTATTTGGTTTTAATATTAAAAAAAACACTATCTTTGCCGCCGTTTGAAAAACCAAAAGATATGGAAGAAGACAACCCGATCAAGGAGGCCCGGAGATATGTGGCCAATGCGCAGGAGATTATCGAGAAATCCAAGTATGATCCTGAAACAAAGTTATATAAAGATAAGAAATATATCCGTATTGCAGGCAACACGCTTTGGATGGGCTGTCTGATAGCCCTCGACGCAGTGCTGAACGTGCGACAGGGCAAAGGACGTCCGAACATTGAGAAATACAAAAAAGCCGCCGCCCAACGTGACGGGAAACTGCTCCAATTTGTCAATTCCGGCTACGAAACGATGCATCTGCACATGGGCTATGACGGCACAAAAAACAAAAAAACTTGCGAAGGCGGTTTTGACCTGGCCAATGCCATCATTGACCGCTGCGCCCTATTGTACCCAGAAAATGCGTGTGCATGCGCATCATAAGCTCATCGCACCTTTATAAATCCAGTGCACCAATTACTACGCACCTGATTTCTTCATCATCACCCACAACGCCACTACCACCGCGATCTGTAACAACAATATCGCCGGCACACCGTACTTGAATTTACTGTGTTGCGTCTTGTGGCGCCACACTTTCATCCCTAACCACGCCCCGACACTGCCGCCGATGGCTGCCATCCCTAACAATACGCTTTCGGGAATACGCCACCTGTCGTGCTGCGCCTTCCACTTATCGATGCCATACGCGAAGAACGCAACGACGTTGATAATCACTAAATAAACTAGAATAATATGATTTAACGTCAGCATATTCACCACTTTTTAGGAAAAAACCTACCCGTTTGGTGGCTGTACGCCTCGTACTCCTCACCAAAGTCGCGGCGGAGGCGTTTTTCCTCCGTATATACCTGCACCGACATGATGATCACAAACACAATGAAGAAGACAATCGCCTGCCAGGCCCACAGCCACAAACAAATGCCAATCAAATAGATGAAGATGCCCGTCAGCATAGGATTTCGGCTCAGTTTGTAAGGTCCATCGGTCATCAGGTGCTTGGTGCGCGGAGCAACCTCGTGCCCAAAAGCGTCCAGCGGGTTGCCGTCGCCCTTGCGGCGCATATACACGATAGCCCAAATGCTTAGTGCTAATCCAATAACAATCAACAGAATGCCAAGAATCAAACGCCAAGCGGCCATTGGGCACATTTCCGGTTTCCCGGAACAGAGCCACATCAAAAAGGGAATCAGTCCCACAAAAAGCACACCGCCGATGGTGTATGCGAAGATCTCCTTGAACAGTTTCATAGAACTACAGGCTTTATTTCACAATAAATTTCCGACGAACAATCTCCTTCCCCACTTGCATCTCCAAGACATAAACTCCTGTGAGAAGCTTGGACACATCAATCCGACTAACGACTATCCCTTCTCCCACAATTTGTCCTGTTTGGGAATAAACACAATACCGACATTCTTTCGTAAGACCTTCCACATAAAGTATATCAGTAGTTGGATTCGGATAAAGGATGATATTCTTGTCTGTATGATGATGAATTCCCGTTTCCGGAGAGTATTGGATATAGAAACAGACTGCATCTTGGGCATCTTCTGTGTTGAAGAAGGTGTATTTGACAAGAGAATTACCCCCATCGATGGCCATATAGGTGGCATGGAGGGCATTGTTCACTTCAGAAGCGGGCACCACGGCTCCGGCGGGCAGCGGGATTTCCATCGAAAGAACACCACCGTAACAGGCACCGGCAATGCAAAACAGTGCCTCTGCCCCAGGAGCCATTTCGATATTCTCCCGTTGAACTTTGAAGTTCACATCGACATTCCCCACGTTGGCGTAGCCCACAAAAACATCCGATACCACATTGTTAATGGTGGTCGCCTGTATGGTATCACCCGACCGCAAAGGATGGTTGTTGTAGGTCAGGGCAAAAGAGCATCCCTCCTGATGCGGTTGCGGATCCGACGAAGTCAGCCGTCTGGATTTCTCCGCATTATAAACCCGGCAGTTGTTGATATTACTATGGTCGCCCTCGCTAACAAAGGCTACGAGATAACAGAGTGAGTCGATGTATTTGCCAGAGATGGTGAATGTATAGGATTTGCTATAAGTGGCCCCGGCGGTGGATGGAATCACATTGTCTTCTCCCCACGTGTTTGTATTGAGAAGTTCACGGATCACGTGATCGTGAGTGAATCCCGCAGGGGCGTAAGCCTGAGTGGGCCCGTGGCCTGGGATGGTGTCGCCGTCGGCGATGATGCCATCCTCCAGCAACCAAACATTGAGGCGCGGGTCGGCGGCATCCAACGTATGAACCACATCGCCGGACACAGTGACGGAGAGTTGGCGCGTGACCGGGTCATAGCTCAACGCACTGAATTCCACGGTAATGTAAGCCGGAATGGTCAGGGCCGTCGCAAAGCCGTCATTCAGGTCAGTGTAAGGATAGAAAACAGGACCGGGAGGCGTGCCCATGGCGTGCGTGAACGCATGATCACCGAAATAGGTACGGTCGAGCATCACGGCTGGCGCATAAGAACCACCATTGTCGTTGTAGAATGCCTTAAAGACAGTGCTGGGCGTGATGGTCAGCCGGTCGCTGTAATAGCCAGTGTGATGCGTCACCCAAACAATGTCATCCTCATAACCGGGAATGGCGTTCTCAATATAATGATGCCCATCGATACAATTGGGGCAGCTGGCCGTGGAGAAATGCTCCATCAACACCTTACGACGGACCGCCGTGGCCGACTCGTAGATCTCTATTGATACAGAGAGTGTGTTGTCCGACATATCATCCGCCACTCCGTTGGGGTTGCTCACGGTGACGCTGATTGGATATGTACCCGTATTAGAAATTATCACAGGAGTTGGAATTGTAAATTCATATATATCATTATATACAAGATTCATCCCTGAAATGGTGTCGGTGGTCGTATTGCCGGAAACACTATAGGAAACGACAAATGAGGTGATTGGTGTGCTGCAATGGTTCACAATATGACCCGTCAGATTGAACGGGGTGTTATTGCCAGCCATCATCGGTGCATGAACATCTGTCAGTTCTATCTCCGGCGCACTCGGCACCTCATAGAGGCTTATATCGTCTATGCCCGTATAATATCGGTTCTGGGCCGTATATTTGATGGCGACATATTTTGTGTTGGCAGGAAGCAGCCACACATACTGGTGCCAGCTACCCGGATAAATCTCTTCTCCCAAATTGACAAAACCGCCAATACTGTCATTGGTAGTGGAATACATCACTTGGACAGACTCATTACCATATCCGGACATATCTTTTGCGTAGAAAGAGAATCCTGTCGGAGCGCTCAAGGACAACTCCGGCGAAATCAAATACTGGGCATAATTGCCACTGGTGCTGCTCCAACTACTGAACCGAAAATAGGAAAAGCCGCTATGGGAATTGGTGGAGATAAGAACACCGCAACTGTTATTGGTGTTCATCGAGATAGCCTGCCAGCAATTCAGTCCATGTTCAAACCCCTCATTATAAGGCAATGACGAAATGACACCGCAAACCTTGATTGTGTCGGATAGAGAGTTGTCGGAAACCACATCCGAAGTGCCGTTGGGATTGCTGACCGTCACCACAATCGGATGACTCCCTATTGTGGCGATAGAGGTGCCAACCGGGTGGGTAAACGAATAGGTGGCGGCACTCGGCACAGAAATGCCTGTAATGTTTCCCGTAGTTGGCACACCATCTATAGAGTATGTCACAGCAAAGCTGTTCAATGTGACCGAACTGCTGTTGAACACTGTTCCCTCCACCGAGAAAGTCTCCCCCGCATTCACAAAAGAGGGTATCTGCAAACCGACAAGAGAAATTTCGGGGGTGCTGCTCATCATGGCGATGACAATGTCATCAATTCCCATATAATACTGATGATTCGAAGAGTACTGGAATGCCACAAAACGGGTATTGGAGGGCAGCGTTACCGTCTGCTTGGTCCAGGTGGTGGTAGGATTGACCATACTGCCCAATGCAGTGAAACTGGTGATGGCGCTGTCGGTGGTAGAGACCATAATCTGGAATGATTCCGTGCCGTTGGAACTGATTTTCTTGCAGTAATAGCTCATCATCGCCTCGCTGGTCAGATTTAAGCGGGGCGAGATTAGATATTGATTGTAGTCGCTGGCAGAGTAATAGCTGCTGAACTGGAAATAGGCACTTCCGTTGTGCGCTGATGTCTGTGGATGGTTGAATCCGAAATAGTAGTCATTAGCTGTGTTCATGGAAATGGCCTGCCAACCATTCATTCCACTTTCAAAATCCTGTGTAAGAATTGTTTGGGAGAAAAGGCTAAAACCAATACACCAGAAAAGCAAAAGGATAAAGAGTCGTTTCATAATACTTATTACAAAAAATTACCAATAGCAAATCCACACTTCTCCAACCCACATCCCGATAAACTGCGATGCAAAATTATAAAAAAATGTTATGTTGCCATTAAAAGCCCCTACTCGCTCAACTCCAGCCACTCCATCTCTTTCTCCTCGAGCGCTTGCTTGGCCTGCTCGTACGCGCGATACAGTTCACCAGAGGCTATCTCGGCCGCATACTGGTCGGGTTGGGCCAGTTTTTTCTCAATATCCGCCACCTGCTGCTGCAACTGTTCCACCTCATCCTCCAACTTGCGCAGGCGATTCTTCTTTTTGCGGTCGGCAGCCTCCTGTGCCTTGCGCTGCTCATAACTCTCTTTATTACTGGAGACGGTTTTCTCCCCACCGCCAGAAGTAGTCGACCCATTGCGCTGTAACTCATTGAGCGTCTCTATCTTGCGCTGCTGCAAAAAGTCATAGACATCACCTGTGTAACCACGCAATTGTTTGTCTTTGAACTCGTAGGTTTTCGTGGAAAGTCCTTGCAAGAAGTCACGGTCGTGGGAGACCAATATCAAACTGCCCTCATATTGCAGCAGGGCGTTCTTGAGAACATCCTTGGAGGGCATATCAAGATGATTGGTGGGCTCGTCAAGGATGAGCAGGTTGAACGGTGAAAGCAGTAATTTAGCCAGTGCCAACCGCGCCTTCTCGCCACCGGACAGCACCTTCACTTTCTTCTCGGTGGCTTCCGTGTCAAAAAGGAAACTGCCGAGGATGGTCCGTATCTTGGGCCGGATATCACCTACTGCCACATCGTCAATGGTCTCAAAGACCGTCTTTTCCGGATCCAATAATTTAGCCTGATTCTGGGCATAATAACCGATAACAACTTGATAACCAAGCTCCAGCTGTCCACCCTGCGGGGCCAGCTCGCCCACAATGGCTTTCACCATAGTGGACTTTCCTTCGCCGTTGCGACCCACAAACGCCACACGCTCGCCGCGCTCCAGATGGAAGTCTATCTTATCCAGCACATTCAGCTCCCCGTATCCTAACGACAACTGCTTGGCATCCACCACCATACGACCCGAGTGCGGGGCAGGAGGAAATTTGAATGTAATGGAGGAAGAATCATAATCATCAATCTCCACCCTATCCATCTTCTCCAGCATTTTAATACGGCTCTGCACCTGCCGCGCCTTGGTGGCTTTGTAGCGGAACCGCTCGATAAACCGCTCAATCTGCGCTATCTGCTGCTGCTGGTTTTCGTATGCGGCTTGCTGGTGCTCAATGCGCTCCAGCCGCTGCTCCACATATTGCGAATAACTGCATTTGTAGTCTTGAATAGTGCCGCAGGTGATTTCCACCGTACGGTTCGTAACACGGTCCAAAAACGCGCGGTCGTGGGAAACAAGGATCACACAACCGTCATAATTGGCCAGATAGTCTTCCAACCATTGGATGGATTCAATATCAAGATGGTTGGTGGGCTCGTCAAGAAGCACGATCTCGGGCTTCTGAAGAAGAATCTTGCTCAGGCACACACGCATCTGCCAGCCATTGCTGAACTCGGCCATCGGACGCTGGAAATCGCTCCGTTTGAAGCCCATGCCCACCAGCACCTTCTCCGCCTCGCCCTCCATGGTATTGCCGCCCAGATGCTGGAAACGGTCGTTGGCATCCGACAGCTGCTGCGCCAGCTGGGCATACTCGTCCGACTCATAGTCGGTACGCTCCGACAGCTCGTTGGTAAGACGCTGAATCTTGCTTTCCAGCTGTTTCACCTCCACGAATGCCGACATGGTCTCTTCCCAGACAGTCTTGTAGGAGGTCTCCGCCAGCTCTTGCGGCAGATAGCCGGTCTTGTAACCCGTGGTGATCACCATCGTGCCAGAGGCGGGCTCCATCTCGCGGTGGATGATTTTCAACAAGGTGGACTTGCCGGCACCATTATGCCCCACCAAGCCGATGCGGTCGCGGTCGCCGGCCACGAAGGAGATGTCGCGGAACAGGAAGTCGCCGGTGAAATTTACAGACAATTTATTCAGTTGGATCATCTTTCTCAATCATTTCAAAAAGCCGTCGCGCCCAACAGGTCCAATCCTGCGACGGGGTTCAAAAAGTGCGTGCAAAAGTACAACAAAAAGGGTGATGCCGGAGCAATCACCCTATCATTATCATAGAAAAATTTGAACGTTTCTACTATTAAGCCATGCCGCCACCGCCCATCATTGGGGGCAGTGTGCTCTGCGGGTTATCTTCAATCACACCATTTTGGTTCTCAAACTTGGCCAAATTGTCAGCCAATGCACTCAACAAGCGTTTGGTGTTCTGTGGGGTCATAATGATTCTCGAGCGAACCTGTCCCTTCTGCACACCGGGCATCATGGATACGAAATCCACGATGAATTCGCTGTTGGAATGGGATATGATGGCCAAATTGGAATATACACCCTGGGAAACCTCTTCGGGCAGATTGATATCTATTTTCTGTTCTGGCATAAATTCAAAAATTAATCGTTATTAACTTCCATCAGTTCTTCCAGTTTGGAAGCCATGAGGGATTCGTACTCTTCGCGGGAGCCGACCTCCACCGTCTGGAAGGAGCGGATACCCGTACCAGCCGGAATCTTCTGGCCCACGATAACGTTCTCCTTCATACCGATCAGGTCGTCGCTCTTCGCATTGATGGCAGCCTCCGTGAGCACCTTGGTGGTCTCCTGGAATGACGCAGCGGAAATAAAGCTGTGTGTTTGCAGAGAGGCGCGGGTGATACCTTGCAAGATGGGCTTACCAGTAGCCGGACGCGCGTCACGCACCTGCACGAGCTTCATGTCCTTACGTTTGAGGATGGAGTTGACATCACGCAACTTCTTGGCCGTGATAATCTGACCCTGACGAACCTCCTCGGACTCACCCGGATCTTCCACCACCTTCTTGTCCCAGATCATATCATTCTCATCCTGGAAGTCAATCTTGTTGATCAACTCGCCCTGGAGGAACTTGGTATCACCGGGATCCTCGATTTCCATCTTGCGCATCATCTGGCGGACAATGACCTCGAAGTGTTTGTCATTGATCTTCACACCTTGCAGACGATACACCTCCTGGATTTCGTTGATGATGTACTCTTGCACCTTCTGGGCACCCTTGATGTTGAGGATGTCAACCGGCGTGAGCGAACCCTCGGAAAGCGGCGTACCGGCTTTCACAAAGTCGTTCTCCTGTGCCAGAATCTGCTTGGAGGTCGGGATGAGATAGGTCTTGGCACCTTCGCCATCGTCGTTTCTCGGCGTAATCTTCACCACACGGTTACCACGTTTGAGCTTCTTCTCGAAGGAAACCACACCATCGATTTCGGAAACCACAGCAGGATCGGAGGGGTTACGGGCCTCGAATAATTCGGTCACACGCGGCAGACCGCCCGTAATATCGCCGGACTTGCCGAAGGAACGCAGAATCTTGACCAGGATTTCACCAGAGTCAATTTCCTGACCCTCTTCCACAGCGAGACGAGCACCCACCGGCACGTCGAAACTCTTGATCACCTCATCGTTCTTATCCACGATGGAGATGCTCGGGTTCTTGGTCTTCAAACGGCTTTCGATGATCACCTTGTCGTGGATATTGGTCTGTTCGTCCGTTTCCACACGGTAGGTTACACCTTCAATAATATCGTTATAGACAACCTTACCGGCCACATCGGAGAGGATGACTGCGTTGAACGGATCCCAATCGGCAATCAGGTCGCCCTTCTTGATGGCATCGCCATGTTTGAAGTAGAGGTTGGAACCGTACGGCACGTTGGAGGATGCCAACGCGATGCCGGTCTTGACATCGATAATCTTGATTTCAGCGGTACGGCCAATCACCTTGTAATAGGTCTTGCCCAGCGCGTCGGTTTTCTCCAAGGCACGAAGCTCGTCGATGCTCAACACACCGTCGTAGGATGCCTGAATGGAACTGTTGGCGGCCACGTTACCAGCCACACCACCGACGTGGAACGTACGGAGGGCCAGCTGCGTACCAGGCTCACCGATGGACTGTGCGGCGATGACGCCCACGGCCTCACCGATCTGGACCATCTTGCCCGTAGCCAAGTTACGGCCGTAGCACTTCTGGCAGATACCGTGCTTGGCCTCACAAGTAGGCACTGAACGGATTTCCACCTCCTCAATCGGAGACTCTTCGATAATCTTGCAATATTCTTCTGTCAGCTGCTCACCAGCCTTGATGATCAGCTCACCCGTCTGCGGATGATACACATCGTGGAGGGTTACACGGCCCAACAAACGGTCGTAGAGCGTCTCCACCACCTCCTCGTTGTTCTTCAGTGCACTGACGGTCATGCCGCGCAACGTGCCGCAGTCCTCTTCCGTGATGATAACGTCGTGGGAGACGTCCACCAGACGACGGGTCAGATAACCAGCGTCAGCGGTCTTCAAAGCGGTATCGGCCAAACCCTTACGGGCACCGTGCGTGGAGATGAAGTACTCTTGCACGGAAAGACCCTCCTTGAAGTTGGACAAAATCGGGTTCTCGATAATCTCACCACCCGTGGAACCGGCTTTACTCGGCTTAGCCATCAAACCACGCATACCGGAAAGCTGACGGATCTGCTCGGCAGAACCACGAGCTCCAGAATCACGCATCATGTGTACCGGATTGAAGCCCTGACGGTCGGATTCGATCTCCTTCATCAAAATCTTGGACAGACGGGCGTTGCACTGCGACCATACGTCGATGACCTGGTTGTAACGCTCGGTGTTGGTGATGAAACCCATGTTGTAGTTCATCGTGATTTCATCCACCTGGGCATTGGCTTCGGCAATCAGCTTCGGTTTCTCGGCAGGGATAATCACATCGCCCAAGTTGAAGGACATACCGCCTTCAAAAGCCATACGGTAACCGAGGGTCATAATGTCATCCAGGAACTGGGCACAAGCCTTGTTTCCGCATTTGATCAGCACATCGCCGATGATATCACGCAAGGCTTTCTTGGTCAGAAGCATGTTGACATAGCCGTAATCCTTGGGAACCACCTGATTGAACATTACACGTCCCACCGTGGTGTCGATGATCTTGACCGTACCCTGACCGTCCACATCCACGCGGCATTTGATCTTAGCGTTCAGATGGACTTTCTTCTCGTTATAGGCAATCATAACCTCTTCCGGGCCGTAGAAGATGCCGCCTTCACCCTGCACATGATGGTCGGGAGTGGAGGGCAGTTCCTTTGTGATGTAATACAGACCCAACACCATGTCCTGAGAAGGCACCGTGACGGGCGCACCGTTAGCCGGATTGAGGATGTTGTGAGAGGCCATCATCAGCATCTGGGCTTCCATGATGGCAGCGTTGCCCAGGGGCACGTGAACAGCCATCTGGTCACCATCGAAGTCGGCGTTGAAAGCCGTACAGCACAACGGGTGCAGGCGGATAGCCTTACCTTCCACCAAACGCGGCTGGAAGGCCTGAATACCCAGACGGTGCAGCGTAGGAGCACGGTTCAACAACACGGGATGACCCTTCAAAATGTTTTCCAAAATCTCCCATACGACGGGATCCTTGCGATCCACAATCTTCTTGGCAGATTTCACCGTCTTGACAATGCCTCTTTCGAGGATCTTGCGGATGACAAACGGTTTGAACAGCTCGGCAGCCATATCCTTGGGCAGACCGCACTCGTTGAGATGCAAGTCAGGACCGACTACGATAACGGAACGACCGGAGTAGTCCACACGTTTACCCAAAAGGTTCTGACGGAAACGACCCTGCTTACCTTTCAAACTGTCGGAAAGGGATTTGAGGGCACGGTTAGATTCCGTCTTCACTGCACTGGATTTCTTGGAATTATCGAAAAGGGAATCAACAGCTTCCTGAAGCATACGCTTCTCATTACGCATAATGACATCGGGAGCCTTGATTTCGATCAGTCGTTTGAGACGGTTGTTACGGATGATGACCCGACGGTAAAGATCGTTCAAGTCAGATGTGGCGAAACGACCACCATCCAGTGGAACGAGCGGACGCAGATCAGGCGGAATCACCGGAACCGTCTTGATGATCATCCATTCCGGTCTGTTCTCGGCACGCTTACGGCTGTCGCGGAATGCCTCAAACACGTGAAGACGTTTCAGCAGGTCTTTCTTACGCTGCTGGGAAGTTTCACGGTTGGCACGGTCGCGCAACTCGTAGGACTCGGCATCCAGATCCACCTTGCAGAGCAGATCATAGATAGCTTCCGCACCCATCTTGGCGATGAACTTGTTGGGATCGTTCTCGTCCAGCAGACGGTTGTCGGCGGGCAGGTTGTCTACGATGTCGAAATACTCCTCTTCGGTGAGCAGCGTACCTTTCTTCACCTTTTCGGTTTCCGCCACACCGGGTTGGATGACGATGTATTTTTCATAATAGATGATGGCATCGATATCCTTGGAAGCCAATCCGAGGAGCGCACCAATCTTGTTCGGAAGGGATTTGAAAAACCAAATGTGGGCCACAGGCACAACCAGCTGGATGTGTCCCATGCGCTCGCGACGCACCTTGCGTTCCGTGACTTCCACGCCACAACGGTCGCAGATGATGCCCTTGTAGCGGATTCTCTTGTACTTACCGCAATGGCATTCCCAGTCTTTGGTAGGACCGAAAATCTTTTCGCAGAACAAACCATCACGCTCGGGCTTGTAGGTCCGGTAGTTGATGGTTTCCGGCTTCAGAACCTCACCATGGGATTGTTTCAGGATGGTTTCCGGAGAAGCCAAGCTGATGGTGATCTTTTGAAATTCTTTTCTTGTATTATTGTCTTTTCTAAAAGCCATAATATACGATAATGATTTTTAATTGTCTTATTCAAATTTAACATCCAAACCGAGACCGCGCAACTCGTTGACCAGCACGTTGAAGGACTCGGGAATACCGGATTGCGGCATGTTGTCGCCCTTCACGATGGCCTCGTATGCCTTGGCTCTGCCGACCACATCGTCGGACTTCACCGTCAGGATCTCCTGAAGCACGTTGGATGCACCGTAGGCTTCGATAGCCCAGACCTCCATCTCACCGAAACGCTGACCACCGAATTGGGCTTTACCGCCAAGCGGCTGCTGCGTGATCAGAGAGTACGGTCCGATAGAACGGGCGTGCATCTTGTCGTCCACCATGTGGTGCAATTTGAGATAATAGATGTAACCGACCGTGGCCTTCTGATGGAAGGGCTCGCCGGTTTCACCATCGTACAGCTGGGTGCTTCCGTTTTCGGGCAGCCCGGCCTGACGCATATATTCGTTGATCTGGTCGATGGAGGCTCCGTCGAAGATCGGGGTGGCAAACTTGACACCCAGCTTCTTGCCGGCCCAACCAAGAACCGTCTCATAAATCTGTCCCAAGTTCATACGGGAAGGCACACCCAGCGGGTTCAACACCACATCCACAGGACGACCGTCCGCGAGGAACGGGAGATCCTCCTGCTTCACAATCTTGGCCACACAACCCTTGTTACCGTGACGACCTGCCATCTTGTCACCGATACGCAGTTTGCGCTTGTTGGCGATATAGACCTTGGCCATCTGTACAATACCGGCAGGCAGCTCCGTACCAATGGTCGCGTCAAACACCTCGCGGGTCTTCCGCGCCGTGATGTCACGAACCTTGACCAGATAGTTGCGGATGATGTCAGCCACCAGACCGTTGACCTTGCTGTCGTTCGTCCACTTGGTGATGGCCACCGTGGTGAAATCAACCGTGTTCAACAACTTCTGGGAGAACTTGGCACCCTTTTGGATGACCACATTCTTGGCATTGTCATGGATATTGTGGGCAATCTTGCCTTCCAGGATTCGATACAACTTGGTGACAGCCACTTCATGCAGCTTGTCGTACTCCACCTGATACTTGTCCTCAATGGACTTGACCAGATCCTTGTCTTTGGCTTTGGACTTGCGGTCCTTCACCAGACGGGACAGGGACTTGGAGCCGATGACCACACCCTTCATGCCCGGGGTGGCCTTCAGGGAAGCATCCTTCACATCGCCGGCCTTGTCGCCGAAGATGGCGCGGAGCAGCTTCTCCTCCGGTGTCGGGTAGGATTCGCCCTTCGGCGTGATCTTACCGATGAGGATATCACCCTCATTGACCTCGGCACCGACACGGATAAGACCGTCCTCGTTCAAGTCCTTGGTGGCCTCACTGGACACGTTGGGGATATCGTTGGTCAGTTCCTCGATACCGCGCTTGGTGTCACGCACCTCCAAGGTGAACGATTCAATATGGATAGAGGTATATAAGTCGTCGTTGACGGCTTTCTCGGAAATCACGACAGCATCCTCGAAGTTGTAGCCCTTCCAAGGCATGAAGGCCACCATCAGGTTGCGGCCCAAGGCCAGCTCGCCGTGGTCGGTGGCGTAGCCCTCGGTGAGGACGTCGCCCTTTTGCACCTTCTGACCCTTCACCACGATTGGACGCATGTTGATGCAGGAGTTCTGGTTCGTTCTTCTGAACTTGAGCAGCTCGTAATTCTTCACGTTGGAATCGAAGCTGACCAGTCTCTGCGTTTCCGACTCTTCGTATTCAATTTCAATATGGGTGGCATCCACGGATTTCACCACGCCGGTACCCTCAGCTACGAGGACCACACGGGAATCGACAGCCACCTGGTGTTCCAGGCCCGTACCCACGATGGGCGCTTCCGGACGAAGCAACGGCACGGCCTGGCGCATCATGTTGGATCCCATCAACGCACGGTTAGCGTCGTCGTTCTCCAAGAACGGAATCAGGGAAGCGGCGATAGAGGCAATCTGGTTCGGAGCGATGTCGATCATGTCGATTTCCTCCCGCGGGAGGATCGGGTAATCGGCCAGACGACGGGCTTTCACCTTCTCGCCCAGCAAGCCGTTCTCATCCATCGGCGTGTTGGCCTGTGCGATACGGAGGTTGTCCTCCTCCTCGGCAGTCAGGAACACGGGCGGCTCATCGAAACGGACCTGGCCGTTGACCACGCGACGATACGGCGTGGCGATGAAGCCGAGATTGTTGATCTTGGCGAACACACAGAGCGAGGAGATAAGACCGATATTCGGGCCTTCAGGGGTCTCGATGGTACACAGACGACCATAGTGCGTGTAGTGTACGTCACGGACCTCGAAACCTGCACGCTCACGCGACAGACCTCCAGGACCCAAAGCGGAAATCCTACGCTTGTGGGTGATTTCAGACAACGGGTTCGTCTGGTCCATGAACTGGGACAGCTGGTTGGTTCCGAAGAAGGAATTCACCACAGACGACAGTGTCTTGGCATTGATCAGGTCCACCGGGGCGAACACCTCGTGGTCACGCACGTTCATCTTCTCACGGATGGTGCGGGCCATACGGTTCAAACCCACGCTGAACTGGTTGTATAATTGCTCCCCGACGGTACGGATACGACGGTTGCTCAAGTGGTCGATATCGTCCACCTCAGTCTTGGAGTTGATCAGCTCGATCAAATAGCGGATGATGGAGATGATGTCCTCGTTGGTGAGCACGCCCGTTTCCATGGGGATGTTCAGATTCAGTTTCTTGTTGATACGATAACGGCCCACTTCGCCGAGATCGTAACGTTTGTCAGAGAAGAAGAGCTTGTCCAACGTGGCACGGGCCGTCTCCTCGTCGGGAGCCGCCGTGCTCTTCAGCTGCAGGTAGATGTAGTCGATAGCCTCACGACCAGAGTTGGTCGGGTCTTTCTGCAATGTGTTGAAGATCACAGAGTAGTCAATCTGCTTCTCGTCTGTTTTGTGGAAGAGAACCGTCTTGATATTCGCATCCGTAATCATGTTGATGTGCTGTTTCTCAAAAACGGTCTCGCGGTCGATGATCACCTCGGTACGCTCGATGTTGACGACCTCACCGGTTTCGTCATCGACGAAGTCCTCGCACCATGTCTTGGTGACGGCGGCGGCGAACTTCTCGCCTAAGAACTTCTTCAGGTTTGCCTTGGTAGCCTTGACTTCATGGGCGATGTCGAAGATGCTCAGGATGTCCTTATCGGTCTCGTAACCGATGGCACGGAGCAGTGTGGTCACCGGCAGTTTCTTCTTCCGGTCGATATAAGCGTACATCACATTGTTGATGTCTGTGGTGAACTCCATCCAGGAACCCTTGAAGGGGATGATACGGGCGGAGTACAGCGGCGTGCCGTTGGTGTGGTAGGAGAACCCGAAGAACACACCCGGCGAACGGTGCAGCTGCGACACGACAACACGCTCGGCACCGTTGATGATGAAGGTGCCACGGGGGGTCATGTAGGGGATCATACCCAAATAGACATCTTGGATGATGGTCTCGAAGTCCTCGTGCTCGACATCGTTGCAGGAGAGCTTGAGTTTCGCCTTCAAGGGGACGCTGAATGTCAGGCCTCTTTCCAGGCATTCATCCATGGTGTAGCGGGGAGCGTCGATGGAGTAATCCAAGAACTCAAGGACGTAACTGCCTCTCGCATCCGTGATGGGGAAATTTTCGGCAAACGCGCGGTACAGGCCCTCGTTGTGGCGGCATTCGGCATCCGTGTCAATTTGAAAGAACTCCTCAAACGACTTGAGTTGGATATCCAGAAAATCCGGATAAGGAACCGGTCTCGTGGTTGCAAAGCTTATTCTGTTATTATTATTAGTTGCCAAGGCTATTACAATTATTTTTTTGGAAAATGATTCACTGACTTTTCGGGAATACCAATCAGCGGGTATTTAAAACAACAATAAGTACAATCACTTCCACCGGAGTGGAAGTGTTGTACTATTGCATAGATTATAGGGAAAACTATTTAATCTCCACTTCGGCGCCGGCCTCTTCGAGAGATTTCTTCAAAGATTCGGCTTCGTCTTTGGAAACGCCTTCCTTAACGGCCTTGGGAGCACCGTCCACCAATTCCTTGGCTTCCTTGAGTCCGAGGCTGGTCAGTTCCTTGACCAATTTCACCACCTGCAGCTTCTGGGCGCCGGCGGCTTTCAGGATAACGTCGAATTCGGTCTTCTCTTCAGCGGCGGCTGCGGCGCCAGCTGCGGGACCAGCGGCCACGGCGACTGCGGCGGCGGCGGGCTCAATACCGTATTCTTCTTTCAAAATCTGAGCTAACTCGTTAACTTCTTTAACGGTCAAGTTCACTAATTGTTCTGCAAATGCTTTCAAATCTGCCATAATTGTATTCTTTTAAAATG
>JAIKYR010000092.1 GCA_024682995.1 Bacteroidales bacterium
GCCACCGCCAGAAGCCGGTCCAATGGTAGCAGGTCCAGACATTGAGGGCTTGGTAATAGCGCAGCGGTCCCACGCTCCATTTCGGTAGCGGCAGTAGCGGCGCGGCATCCATAATGGCGTGTCTGATGGCGATTTCGTTGCGCTCCATCATCCGCGAGAGAATCTTTCCGCCCAACGACAGACCGTAGGCCACATCTAATGCCCCGTCGAAATGCTCCTGCATATAATGGTTGACTTGTGCGGCCTGGTCATCGACGGAGGTGAATCGCGAGGGCTTGCCGAGCAGGAATCCGTCAATATCCGCCGTGACGATGCGGAAGTCCTCCTTCAGCAATTCTATTAACGGAAGGAAAATCTCGTGCGACACTCCTAAGCCGGGAAGCAGCAGGAGAGTTGGATTGTCAGGTTTGCCGTAAATGTGGAAATCCATATATCAACGTGTTAAAACGGTTGCAAAAATACAATATTCCTATCATGTGAGCTATTTCTTCTGTTTTTGGCCGCAAATTCCGCAGACTGTTGCTTTTTTATTCTATACCAAGAAAAAATGTATCTTTGTACATCCTTTAAGATAGGATAATTTTTGAAATAATACTCTGATTATGAATAAGATAGTTTTGATTACGGGCGCAACCAGTGGCATCGGTCTCGGTTGTGCGAGAAAATTCGCCGCCAATGGCGACAAATTGATCCTGACGGGTCGTAATGAACAGAAACTGGAGGAAATCCGCAAGGAACTGGCGGACAAGGGCACGCAGGTGCTGACGCTGCTCTTCGATGTGCGCGACCGCGAGGCGGCCACAAAGTGCATCTGCGGGCTTCCTGAAGAGTGGAAGGCGGTAGATGTGCTGGTGAACAATGCCGGTCTGGCCCTCGGACTGGAGCCCGAATATGAGGGCAGCTTTGAGGATTGGGAGACCATGATTGACACCAACATCAAGGGACTGCTGACCATGACACGCCTCATCGTGCCGGGAATGGTGGCCCGCGACCGCGGACACATCATCAATATCGGTTCGGTGGCCGGCGATGCCGCCTATGCCAATGGCAACGTGTATTGCGCCACCAAATCGGCGGTGAAGACGATTACCGATGGACTGCGCATTGATGTGGCGAGCAGTGCCGTGCGCGTGACGAACCTGAAGCCCGGCCTTGTGGAGACCAACTTCAGCAACACGCGCTTCCATGGCGACACTGAGCGTGCGGCCACTGTTTATAAGGGTATCAAACCTCTGACGGGTGATGACATCGCCGATGTGGCCGTCTATGCCGCTAACGCACCCGCCCATGTGCAGATTGCCGAGGTGCTCATACTGGCCACCCATCAGGGCAGCGGCAGCGTTATTGTAAGAAAGTAAAATCAATGTGGAGTTATATATTCACAAATTAATCTATCTTTGCATCACAAAAAACAATTGACAATATGATAGAATTTTCCGCTCAAGATGTAGAATTCATGCACCAGCGCGGCAGCAATCCCGAAGATGTGCAACACCAACTGGAAATGTTTCGGAAAGGCTTCGACTTCGCCAAGTTGGACCGGGCCGCCACCCCGAACGACGGCATCCTCCAACTGCCGGAAGATCAGGTGGGGGAACTGATTGCCGATTATGATAATCTGTTGGATAACAAGAAGGTGGTGAAGTTCGTGCCGGCTTCCGGTGCGGCTTCCCGTATGTTCAAAGAACTCTATTCCTATCTTTCGGATGATTCGGAGGAGGTTTGCAAAAAGGCGTGCGCTTTTTTGGAATCCCTGCCGAAATATCCGTTCTATAAAGCCCTTGAGGAGGCTTTGGCCAAGGATGGCTATTCCCTCCAGGATGACATTGTCCATAAGGAGTACAAGCGGGTGGTAGATTATCTACTTAACGAGAAGGGGCTGAATTACGGCAATCTGCCGAAAGGCCTGCTGCTGTTCCATCGTTATACGGACAAGATTCGCACGGCTGTGGAGGAGCATTTGGTGGAGGCCGCCCTCTATGCCAATACTGGTGGCGAGTGTTATCTGCATTTTACCGTGTCGCCACAGCATCAGGCTGGCTTTGAACATCTTCTGAAAGAGGTGGTCCCGGCTTACGAGCAACATTATGGGGTGCATTATCATATCAGCTTCTCAATCCAGGATCCTTCTACCGACACTGTGGCGGCGGAATTGGACAACACGCCTTTCCGTGATGAAAACGGCCAGCTTCTGTTCCGTCCTGCCGGTCATGGAGCGTTGATTCATAATCTGAACCGTTTGGATGCCGACGTGGTGTTTGTGAAAAATATCGACAATGTCATCCCTGAAGATCGTGTGGAGCCTACCGTTCGTTACAAGAAGGTGCTGGCGGCCCATCTGCTGCAACTGCAGAACAAAGCTTTCCAGTACTTGAAGGTTTTGGAGAAAGGCGAAGCAGATCCGATGTTGATGTGCGAAATTCTGGATTTCGCCGAAACGGAGTTGATGATTCCCGTGGAGGATGGCCTTACCCCCGAAATGCTCTTCGAACGGCTTAACCGCCCCATCCGCATTTGCGGCATGGTGAAAAACGAAGGCGAACCTGGTGGCGGCCCCTTCTGGGTACAGGATGCCGACGGTAATGCCTCCCTGCAAATCGTGGAATCTTCCCAAATTGACAAGAAGAACCCCGCCCAGATGGAAATCATGACCCATGCCACGCATTTCAATCCTGTGGATATGGTCTGCGGTGTGAAGAATTATAAGGGCGAGAAATTCGACCTTCTGCAATATGTGGATCCCGAAACGGGCTTCGTATCGTCTAAATCCTATGGTGACAGAACCCTGAAGGCGCTCGAGTTGCCGGGCCTCTGGAACGGTGCCATGAGCGACTGGATTACGATTTTCGTGGAAGTGCCGATTGAGACGTTCAACCCCGTAAAGACGGTTTTCGACTTGCTCCGTCGTTAAAGATGTTTGCCCTCAAATTTGTACAAAACGTACTTTGGGGAATGCGCGGCGGTTGGCGCCCCCGTACCCGATCGCATAGTTGATTTCAGATGCCGGCACCAGAATGGTGGCGACATCTCCTTTTTCGGCCACTGTGTTTTGGATGGTGTCGTGCCAGATTGCCGACAGTACCAGCTCCTTAAATGATACATGAAACGGTCCGGCCAGATAGTCGCTACCCGACAGCAATCCTTCGGAGGGATGCAGTCCCATGCGCAGGATGGTGACGTTGCGCCGCTCGAAAATCCCGTACAGTTCTTTGCACCAGTCCACCGCCTCTTCGAGCGTGAGCGGATGGTATTGTCCTTGCCGGTAGTCTTCAGCCAGCGGGGTGTTAGCGATGATCAGGGTAGGGTAGATGCGCGTGCAGGAGGCCCCTAAGTCGGCGATGTGCTCCGCGGTGCGCATGGACTTTTCCCGCGTGTCGCCCGGCAGCCCGATCATCATCTGCAATCCCAGCTTGAAGCCGTATTCCCGAATCCGGCGGGCAGCCTCCTCCACCTGCGCTGCCGTGTGCCCGCGGTTCGCCCGCCGGAGGACCTCGTCGTCCAAGGACTGGGCCCCCAGCTCAATGAGGGTGACTCCATGTTGGTGAAGATTTTCCAAAATCTCCGGTGTGATGTAGTCGGGACGGGTGGAGAGCTGGATGCCGCTGGCGGTGCCTCGTTCCAGATATGGGGCGGCAACATCCAGATACGCGTTTTGTTCTGAGATGGACATGCCTGTAAAACTGCCGCCGAAAAAGGCAATGCGGATGTCGCAGTCGTCGGGAATGGTCTGCAGATGCTGGCGGATAGTTTCGTCCGCTTCCGAAGGGGTGGGAACATGCGTCTGTCCGGCGATGGCAAACTGGTTACAATAGGTGCATCGGTAGGGACACGCCCTTTGTGGAATGAAGATGGGGATGACGCGGTGCCGGGATGCCATACGGCTATTGGAGTTGCATCAGATACTGACGGATGGTCTCCTTAATGCCGAGATAGAGAGCATCGCAAATCAGGGCGTGGCCGATGGAGACCTCCTTGAGGTTGGAAATCTGTTCCTGGAAGTATTTCAGATTCACTAACGACAGGTCGTGTCCGGCATTCAGGTCAATGTGTTGCTTTTCTGCTTCTTTTGCCGCGAGGATGAAATTGTGTATGGCCGCTTCCCGGTCTTTCAGATAGTTGGCAGCGTACGATTCCGTGTAGAGCTCCACGCGGTCGGTGCCGGTGGCTTTCGCGCCAGCTACCATCTCGGGGTCGGCGTTCACGAAAATGCTGGTTCGGATGCCCTTGGAGTGCAGTTTCTCGATGATGCCGGTGAGGAACTCCCGGTGGGCCAGCGTGTCCCAGCCAGCGTTGGAAGTGAGCGCTTCCGGCGGGTCGGGCACCAGGGTAACCTGCGTGGGCACCACCTCCAGGACGAGGTCCATGAAACTGTCGGAAGGGTAGCCCTCGATGTTGAACTCGGTGGTGACGATGGGCTTCAAATCGCGCACATCCTGGTATTTGATGTGCCGTCCGTCCGGACGGGGATGTACGGTGATGCCCTGTGCGCCGAAACGTTCGCAGTCGCGGGCGAATTGGATGAGGTCGGGCATGTTGCCCCCGCGGGCGTTACGTATCGTGGCTACCTTGTTTATGTTGACGCTAAGTCGGGTGTTGCTCATGACGGTTTTGTTTATAAAGGGGATAAGATACAAAAAGACGATGTTGCCATCGTCTTTTCCTGTTGGTGGGACGTATAGGATTTGAACCTATGACCTCTGCCGTGTGGAGGCAGCGCTCTAAACCAACTGGGCTAACGTCCCCTGTTTTGCGGCTGCAAAAATACACTTTTTTACATTATGTCGGTAGAAAAAAATCTGTTTTGTCGTTTTTTATTATTTTCCCTCTTTTTTTAGGATAATTAAAAAGGTGTAAATCAATATCTTAATATCCATTTGGATGGACATGTTTTCGATGTATAGCAGGTCCCAGCGCAGGCGTTTCACCATCTCGTCCACATTCTCGGCATAGCCGAATTTGACCTGTCCCCAGGAGGTGATGCCGGGTTTTATTCCCAACAACAGCTTATAGTAGGGGGCTCTTTCGGTGATCTGGTCAATATAATATTGGCGTTCCGGGCGCGGGCCCACGAGCGACATGTCACCGATGAGGACGTTGTAAAACTGCGGGGTCTCGTCCAGCCGGTACTGGCGCATGAACTTCCCGAAGGGGGTGATGCGGGTGTCGTTCTTGGAGGAGAGCATGGGGCCGTCGGACTCGGCGTCCTCACGCATGGAACGGAATTTGATGATGTTGAATGGCTTGCCCCGGTAGCCGATGCGTTCCTGACGGTAGAAAATGGGGCCAGGCGACGAGCGCTTGACACCGATGGCCAGCACGATGTAAAGGGGTGAAAGCAATATCAAGGCCAGTAAAGAGAGCAGAATGTCCAAGCCGCGTTTCAGATATTTCTGCCAAGTGGGCAGATATTCGGGGGTGATGGAGATAAGAGGCTCGTAGAGCACGGCTGAGGTCTTCACCGTTCCGATGATGATATCCTGCAGCTGCGGCAGTATGCTTAACGTGAGGTTCTGGCTGTCACGGGCCAGCGTCACAATCTGCTCGATGTATTTCCGCTTTCCGTTGTTGAGTGCGATGATGAGCTCCTCAATATGCTGGTCCTCAATGAGCTGCTTGAGATCTTCAATTGTGCCGAGGCAGGGGAGCTTGTCCTTCATCTTGTCATCTGCATCCGGCTGCACCTTAACATAGCCGATGAGCGAGGTGCCGGAGCGTGGGCTTTGCTCGATGACCGTGTCGTAGGTCTCCACGGCGATGGCATCCGATCCGATGATGATGGTGTTGAAACCGATTAATCCCTTGTGGATTTTCCGGTTGACGGTGGTCGTGATGCACAGACGGGGTATGTAGGTGAGCACGAACTGGAAAGCGAACAGGAAGAGCATATAGCGGATGTAGTCTCCGGGAGAGGTCACCACATCGTCCAAAATGAAAGCGAAGAAGAAGACAAGGGTCCCGAAGAGCGTGACCCCGAAGGTGAGTCCCAGCTCGTTCAGACGGGATTTCCGATATACCTTATTATAATAGCCGAAGAAGGCATGAATCACAATCCAGTAAACAGGACACAGTACGATGCCCCAGAAGAATTTCGTGTCGTTTATGGCTGCCTGGAAAACCTGGTTGAAGTCCAGACCCTCCCCAATATGTTTCCGATAGATATAAAACAAAACCCAAGTCAGGATGGCGGCCAAAATGTCGCAGGCGAGGTAAAGGGCTGTCAGTCGTTTCTTGTTCATGATGGTGTGTTAGGCGCGGGGTGAGTATATGATTTTGATGTCGTCGATGTCGAAACGGGTACGTTCGCCCTTCTTTCCGATGCCGGTGAGCAAAAGGGTTACATTTGTGGCATTTGCGCTGGTGTTGTGGTAATCGTTGATAATGCCACCAAGTCGGAAGCAGACTGTCTTCCACTCCCCGTTTGTGGGATAAACTCCGCCGATTTGGTGGACAGTGCTGCTGGAGGTTGCCGTAGAAAGCTTCATGCCGATTTCCATGTTGTTGTCCACCCGGTAGGTCATCTCCAGGTAGATGTAATAGTTGCCTATGGGTAGTGTGATGGCAGAAGTGCTCACATCGAAGAATTCTTCACCCTGGAGTATGATTTCACCCACGTGAAGGCCGTCCACTTGGGTGGGCTGGAAATAGTGTGTGCTATTGGCTGTGTCCGTTGGCGTGAATGGGGAACTGTTGGTGAATGTTTCCATGAATGGAATCTTTGTCACGCTGTTGTAGATGAACTTCAAGGGATAATCGGACACCTTGCAGGTCTCACCCCGTTTGAGCATCATGTTCTTCCTCAACACGTTGAAGAACGGATAACCGTTGATGGTGCTGGTCATGCCGTTCAGGGGGAACGCTGGAAGGATGATGACATAGGAGGAGTCGTTGTCGGGCACGTTCAGGATGGGGACGCGGCAGGGCAGTTTCCAACAGCCCAGATTCTTGCTGTTGGCATACACGTTGACATGGGTGAAGGTGTGCTGCATCAGCGCACGCAGTTGCTCGGAGTCGTAGTTTTCGCCGTGAGTTTCGTTGTAGGTGCTGACATCCAACGGGGAAATGCCGGTCTCAGGATTGTAATTCACGTCGTAATAATCAATCTGAAGATAGGCGGGAGTCAGGTCGTTTGGTTTGCAGGATGTGAGTAATATGGTGATTGTCAACAATATGACGAAAGGGGTAGGCAATGGTCTCATAAGCGAAATTTTATCCACTTAACGAATGAAAACGGACAATATTGTAGGAATGGATTTTTTTTCGATTTTTGCAGCCGAAAAAAATGAAAAAGAATAACACGCTCTTGGGATATGTCGCCATCATGTTCTCCATGCTCTTTTGGGGAATCAGTTTCGTATGGACCAAACAGTTGCTCAATGCGGATTTCCCGGTTTGTACGATTGTCCTTTTCCGCTTGCTGATTGCTTCTGTCATCTTTGTTACATTTTTCAAATTGCGGGGTAAGCTGGAGCGGATACGGCGTGGCGATGTGCGGCAATTTTTGCTGCTGGCCTTTTTCGAACCGTTTCTCTATTTCATTGGGGAGGATTTCGGGTTGAAGTATGTGGACGCTTCCTTCGCCTCGGTGATGATTGCCCTGATCCCGATTGTGGTGTCAGTGACGATGTACTTTTGCGAGCATGAGCCGTTGAGCTGGCGGCTGCTGGTCGGTACACTGATATCCATCTTCGGCATTGGCCTGATGAGTTTCAATCCTTCCAATACACTGTCATTCAGTTGGAAAGGATTCTCGCTGCTGCTCATTGCCCTGTTCGCGGCGGGCGGCTACAGTGTGCTTTTGGTGCGTCTTCTTAAGAACTACGGCCCCGTCACGGTGACCACCTATCAGAATCTGATGGCCATCCCATTGTATTTGCCGCTGGTATGTGTGTTCGACCTGCATCACTGGAATGCTATTCAGTGGACGTTCTCTTCTGTATTCAACCTTGTTTGTCTGGCCGTTTTTTGCTCGGCGGGGGCCTACATGCTCTATTCGTATGCCGCCAAACAAATCTCCATCACCAAACTCTCGGTGTTCACCAATGCGATACCGATTGTCACCATTCTCATCGCATCCCTGTTGGGATTGGAGGTTTTCACAGCACAGAAATTCATCGGTATTTTCATCGTGGTGCTCGGTGTGCTCTTCAGCCAGATGAAAAATAATGTGAAAACAGCACAAAATGGTGCGGAGTGTTAGATTAATTTTTTATTTTTGCAACGTGTAAAAATAATACAAGGATATGAAGAAGAAACTTATTATACTATTTGTTGCATTGTTCGCCCTTTCCGCATCGGCGCAATCGGTGCGTCTGATTTATCAAGGACGAATGCTGAACCTTAACGACACTATAGATGTGGCCGCTGTGCAGGGTGAACAAACCAATGTGTATCTTGGTTATGTGAATGTAAGCGGAAGCGACGGCTGGTTTGTGGTGAAAAAAGAGGTTGTTACGGAACTGCCAGGGGCCGCTTCCACGTTTTGTGTGTCTACCTCCTGCAGTGAGTTCCAGTCGCCGGAGTTCCAAGTGTATGCAGGCGACAGTGTGGGGGATTCTGAGGAACAAGCCCTGCATCTGATTTACATGTCACCGTCAGCGGGCCAGTCTGTTTATCGGTTTGTTTTCCAAAATTCGGATGATGAGAACGATGCGTCAGCGTTTTATGTCCGTTACACTCAGCCTGCCGGTATCCAGTCAGTTTCGTCTGCACCGGCTTTGAGTGCCTCGCCCAATCCGGCGGTTTCTTCTGTGAAGATATCCTATAATGCGGCATGTCCGTCTGACAGCTATGTGGTGATCCGCAACTTGGCGGGCAAAGAGGTGTTCCGTGCCCCGGCTAATCAGGAAGGGCGTTCTGTTGTGAATGTCTCATCCTTCTCCTCCGGGGTTTATCTGTACGGATTGGAGTGTGATGGCCGTATGGTTATGGCTAAAAAATTGTTAATCAAATAATCTCAAAACAGTTTGTTTACCCATAACCCATATTCTGAACTGCTGTTTGAGACATCCCTCATTGGCCGGCCCAACAATTGGTCGGTCATTATTTTGTGTGCCCTGCTGCTTCTGCTTACCCTGCTGGTGACATCATTCCGCAACAAGCTGTATCTGACCCTGCGGGCGTTGTACTCCCAGCGTTTTTACGCACAGTTGCTGCGGGAAGGGAGGATCATACATGAGCGGGTGGCTATCTTTACCCTGCTCTTCGACCTGATGACGCTGTCGTTCGGAGCGTTGCTTTGTATGGAGCGGTTCGCCCCGAAGGTGGTGGATGCATTCTCCTACATCGGCCTATACGGGATGACCTTCGCTGTGCTGCTGGCTCTGTTCTTCTTCCAGATGCTTGTCAATAATATATACACGGCTCTCTTTGATCATCCCAAAGAGTACAATGCGATGTACCTGTACAAGTATATCTTCCTCACCAATGTGAGCTTTGTTTTGTTCCCGTTCCTCATTTTGGCACAGTTTAGTGGCCAATTTGTTGTTTTATACGCTTATATACCGTTCTTTTTAGTGGATTTCGGGCTGTATTTGTATAAATTGATGAAAATAAATCCGCAGAAAATTAATTTGTTTCAATTTTTTGTCTATTTTTGCACGCTTGAAATTTTACCCTACGTTTTGTTAGGGAAGATGGTTTCAATGTATTGATATTCAAAGAATTAAAAGGAGTTAGTTTTATTTGTAACGGATAAGAAATGCGAGTCAAGAACATCTTAATTTCCCAAAATGCTCCCGCTGACTTTGAGAAGTCTCCGTATGCGGACCTGAAGCGCAAATATAGCATCAACATTGATTTCTACAAGTTTTTCAAGATTGAAGGGGTGGATGCTGTGGAGTTTCGTAAGACGAAGGTGAATATTTTGGACCATCAGGCCATCATTTTCTCCAGCAAGAATACGATAGACCATTTCTTCGAGTTGTGCAAGGACATGCGGCTCACCATGCCGGAGTCCATGAAGTATTTCTGCACTACGGAGGCGGTGGCGTTTTACTTGCAGAAGTACATCCAATACCGCAAGCGCAAGATTTTTGCTGCCAAGGACAGCCATCCGGCCAGTTTTCATGAAATTCTCCTCAAGAACAAGGAGTTGAATATGCTCATCCCATGCGGTCAGGACGGCACTTCCCAGCATCTGCTGGATTTTCTGGACGAACATTCCATCCGTCACGACCAGGCGGTAGTGTTCACCACGTCACCGGCGGACTTGGCCAAGGAGGTGGATATTGTCAAGTACGACATGATTGTCATGTTCAGCCCCAACGGGGTGAAGTCGCTGAAGGCCAACTTCCCGGATTTCCAGCAGGGTGATGTGGCCTTTGCCGCACTCGGCACGGCGGTGATCAACGAATTGGAAGCTGCCGGCTGGACGGCCCAGGTGGTGGCTCCCACACCGGACCATCCGTCCATCACCGATGCGTTGGACGCTTTCCTGAAAGAAAATGCCACACGTAGAAGATAACGCCACATTCCATTCCAGCGAACGTATTAAATCCCCGTTGGTTATCCGTGAGGTGCTGGACGGGCATGTTTCCGTATGGGCGAGTCCTATACGTTGCTATTATCGTCACTATCCGGCGGAGCCGGACGCTTGTCACCAGGTGGCGATCATCGTACCCAAACGTCGTTTCCATAATGCGGTGGACCGCAACCGCCTCAAACGGCTGATGCGCGAAGCATACCGCCTTCACAAGCATGTTCTGGATTCTGTGCCTGCTCCCTTGCGTATGTGCTGGATGTATCAGGACAAGTCGGTCGCCGACCAGGAAACAGTGAGCAGGGTAGTGGGACTCCTGCTGGAACAGATTTGCAAGGCCTGTAAAACCAATGTCTTATGAAGCGTCTGCTGAAAGCCATCTCGAAAGGTGTCGGCACGCTGATGATTGCGCTGATTAAGCTCTACCAGTGCACCTTGTCCCCATTGATTGGACGCGCCTGCCGCTATACGCCCACCTGCTCAAACTACGGCATTGAGGCGATTCGGAAATATGGTCCGCTTAAAGGCGGGTGGCTCACCTTGAAACGTATCCTTTCCTGTAATCCCTGGGGTGGTAGCGGTTACGATCCCGTGCCGTAAGTTTTTTTTCTGACCCCATTCTACATTATTTATATATATATTATATTTGCACGCTCCTTATTTTTAAGGGGTTTGTTTTGTATTTTATTTAAAATCAACAATATACTATTATGAAGATTTCTTATAAATGGTTGAAAGACTTGCTGAAATTTGATGTCTCCCCGGAAGAGGCTTCCGCCTATCTGACCAATTGCGGACTGGAAGTGGAAGGTTTGGAGCTGTTTGAAACTGTTCGCGGCGGGCTTCGTGGCCTGGTGATTGGTGAGGTGCTCACCTGTGAGGAGCATCCCAACTCTGACCATCTTCATGTGACCACGGTCAATGTCGGGGCGGAGGAACCGCTCCATATTGTGTGCGGTGCGCCCAACGTGGCCGCTGGCCAGAAAGTGGTGGTCGCCACCATCGGCACTACGCTCTATCAGGGTGATGAATCTTTTGTGATCAAGAAGTCCAAACTCCGCGGCGAGCCTTCCGAAGGCATGATTTGCGCCGAGGATGAGATCGGTCTCGGCACCTCGCACGACGGCATCATGGTATTGCCGGAGGAGGCTGTGCCCGGCACACCCGCCGCACAATATTTCCATATCGAGTCTGACACCATTTTCGAAATCGGCCTCACCCCCAACCGCTGTGACGCCATCTCGCACGTCGGGGTGGCACGCGACCTTTACGCGGCTCTAGTGCAGGACAACCGTCCCTGCTCCCCGCTCATTCTCCCCAACGCCCCGATGGTGAAACCCATCGCCAACGTGACCTTCCGTGTGGATGTTGCCGTGGAGAATACCCGCGACTGTCCCCGTTATACCGGTCTTCTTTTTGACCATGTGAAGGTGGGACCCTCTCCTGAATGGCTGCAGACGAAGCTGAAATCCGTGGGTATCCGCCCCATCAATAATGTGGTGGACATCACGCAATTCATCATGCTGGAACTTGGGCAGCCCATGCACGCTTTTGATGCCGATAAGATTAAGGGCAACAAGGTGATTGTCAAGAATCTGCCAGAAGGTACGCCTTTTGTCACGTTGGATGGCAACGAGGTAAAACTCCATGCGGAGGATCTGATGATCTGCAACGCTGAGGAGGGCATGTGCATTGCCGGCGTTTATGGAGGCCTTCATTCCGGCATTACGGAAAACACCACCCGCCTGTTTTTGGAGAGTGCCTATTTCAATCCCGTCTCCATTCGGAAGACCGCGAAACGGCATGGTTTGAAGACGGATGCCTCTTTCCGGTATGAGCGTGGCTGCGATCCGAGTATCACTGTTTATGCTATCCTGCGGGCCGCCGAGCTGGTCATGGAGCTGACGGGTGCCTCCCCCATCTCCGAGGTGATGGATTACTATCCCAACAAGATAGAACCCGCCCAGATAACGCTTTTCTATGAGGATGTGAATAAGGTGGCAGGGAAAGTCATTGACAAACAGACGGTTTCCAAAATCCTCCTTATGCTGGGTATGGAGGTGTACACCTCCGGTGAGGACCAGCTTATGGTGACTGTCCCTCTGAACAAGGCTGATGTGACGCGGCCGATAGATTTGATTGAGGAAATTCTCCGTATATACGGCTATAACAATATTGAGATTCCAGATATCCTGACGTACAGACTTAGCAACAAGGCTGCGCAGGATTCAGCATATCAGCTTCAAGTAGCTATTTCGAACTATTTGTCCGATAATGGTTTCTATGAGGTGATGAATAATTCGCTTACCAAGGCTGAATATGCCGAGAAGTGCGATTTTCTCCGCGCGGAGGAGACCGTGCGTCTGCTCAATCCGCTGAGCACGGAGCTGAACGCCATGCGGCAGACGCTCCTTTTCGGGGTGTTGGAGAATGTGGAGCGCAACGTCAACAACCGCCAAGCCAACCTACGATTGTTCGAGTTCGGGAAGGTGTACAAATTCAATACGGAAACGAGCAAGGGTGATGATGTGGTGACCCGCTATCAGGAGGAACCGCATTTTGTGCTCTGCGTGACGGGCAAGGATTCAGAAGACTCCTGGAACCGTAAGGCGCAGGATCTGGATCTTTTCTATTTGAGGAACATGGTGGACAATGTGTTGGAGAAAATCAACTTTCCCACGAACCGCTTGCAGCATTTTGTTGACACTCCGTCGCGGATGTTTGCCGACCATCTTTCCTATATGGTTGGAGAAGAAGAAATTGTGACACTTGGTCTTCTGAATGCCTCTGTACTGAAGGCCTTCGGGCTGAAGTGTCCGGTTTATTATGCGGAGTTCAATTACCCGGCTCTTGTGCGTCTGGTTGAAGACCGTAAGGTGAACTACCAGCCGATAGCCACGCATCCGTCCGTGCGTCGCGACTTGGCCTTGGTGGTCAACCGCGAGGTGACGTATGAGACCTTGGAGGCAATCGGATACAAGTACGGTTCCAAGCTGGTGAAGCGCATTTCGCTGTTTGACGTGTATGAGGGCGATAAAGTGGAGGCCGGCAAGAAATCCTATGCGTTGAGTTATGTGCTTCAACATGCCGACAAAACGCTGACGGATGAGGAAATCAACAAGGTGATGTCCAAATTGGTGGCCGCGTACGAACGGGAAGTGGGTGCTAAACTCAGATAGTATATGAGGGTGATCCGGGGTTTTGACGAGAATGCCGGCCTGAACGCGCCGGTGGCTGCCATCGGCTCTTTCGATGGTGTCCACCTGGGTCATTGCCGGGTGCTGCGCTACCTGTGCGAATATGCGCACCGGACGGGTGGCGACAGCGTGGTGGTGACCTTTGACCCGCATCCCCAGCAGGTGCTTCGCCCGAACTCGGATTTCTTTAATATCAATAGTTTAGATAAAAATATTGATCTGATTGAAAAACAAGGTGTTGACGCTGTGTTAATTGTACCGTTTACACATGCGTTCTCCCAACTCTCGTATTCGGATTTTATTGACCAATATATGATTGGCAAGCTCCGGGTATCCGCTTTGGTGATGGGTCCCAACCATGCCTTGGGCCATAACCGTGCCGGCGGCCGGGCAGCCATTGAAGACCTCTGCAAAGAGCGTGGAGTGCATGTGGTGGAACTGCCGGAGATGATGTGCCATGATGTGGCTGTTCATTCGGCCAAGATCCGCCATCTTATCCGCGAAGGCCGTTGGGAGGATGTGGACGAGCTGTTGGGTTACCATTATGAGGGGGAAGGTGAAAACGCGCAATCGTGTGTTTTCAAAAATGGGAAAGATTGAAAGTATAAAAATAGAGACGCACAGCAGTGCGTCTCAAAACTGGGAAAGAGAATAAATAAAATAAAATTATATGAGCAAGAATCTGATTATCGTTGAGTCTCCGGCAAAGGCCAAGACCATTCAGAAATTCATTGGAAAGGACTTCACGGTGATTTCGAGCAAAGGGCATGTCTGCGACCTGCCCCAGAAGGACATCGGTATTGATGTGGCCAAGGGTTTCGAGCCCAAATACATTATTTTGGATGACAAGAAGACCTTGATTAACGACATTAAGAAGAAGGCGCAGGATGCCGATGTGATATGGCTGGCGACGGATGACGACCGCGAGGGTGAGGCTATCTCCTGGCACCTGATGCAGGTCACCAAAATGGATCCGTCCAAAGTAAGGAGAATCGTTTTCCACGAGATTACCAAAGGGGCCATTGAGAATGCATTGGCCAACCCTCGGGATCTGAACATCGACCTGGTGAATGCCCAGCAGGCACGCCGTGTGTTGGACCGTTTGGTGGGCTTCGAGTTGTCGCCCGTCTTGTGGCGTAAGGTGAAACCCCAGCTCTCCGCCGGACGTGTGCAGTCGGTGGCCGTGAAGCTGATTGTGGAACGTGAACATGAGATTGAGCGTTTCAACAGCACCTTCTCCTACCGGGTGGAGGGCGATTTCGTTACGGAACGCGACCGTCAGGTGGAACTCTCCACGGAGCTGAACAAGAAGTTCAACACCCGCGAAGAGGCCATGAAATTCCTGGAGGATTGCAAAAACGCCACGTTCAAGGTGGCGGCCATCGAGAAATCCCCTGGCAAGAAAAGTCCCGCCCCGCCGTTCACCACCTCTACGCTCCAACAGGAGGCCGCCCGCAAATTGGGGTTCTCTGTCAGCAAGACGATGGTTGTGGCCCAACAGCTCTATGAGGCCGGTTACATCACCTACATGCGTACTGACTCCGTGAACCTGTCGGCTTTCGCCCTTGCGACGGCCAAGGATGTGATTACAGAGCTGTACGGCGCGGAATATTCGCACCTTCACAATTTCGTCACGCGTACCAAAGGCGCGCAGGAGGCCCACGAAGCCATACGTCCCACAGACATGTCGCGGCAGACTGTCCCGGGCGACACTTTCGTGAAGCATCTCTATGAGCTGATTTGGAAGCGTACCATCGCCTCCCAGATGAGCGATGCGAAGACCGAAAAGACCAGCATCACCATTCCGATGTCGAACCGGTCGGAGAAATTCGTGGCCAACGGGGAGGTGATCCTTTTCCCGGGCTTCCTCAAAGTATATACCGAATCTAAGGATGAGGAGAGTGAAGAGATCAAGGGGTTGCTGCCCGTTGTGCAGCAGGGCGAGAACCTCATGTCGAAGAGCATCACGGCTACCCAGCGTTTTGCCCAACCGCCCGCGCGCTATACAGAGGCTTCGCTGGTGAAGAAACTGGAAGAGTTGGGCATCGGCCGTCCTTCCACCTATGCCCCGACCATCACCACCATCCAGAAGAGAGGGTATGTGCAGAAGGCCACTCGTCCCGGCAAGGAACGCAAGTACGACTGTCTCATCTTGAAGAACGGTACCCTGAAAGAGGAGGAACGCACGGAGAAATACGGTTATGAGAAGGAAAAAATCATCCCCACGGATGTGGGTATCGTGGTGAACGACTATCTGCAGGAGAATTTCCAGGATATCATGGATTACGGCTTCACCGCAGATGTGGAAAAGGAGTTTGACGATATTGCCGAAGGTAAAGAGCAATGGCAGAATATGTTACAGCGCTTTTACGGCGGCTTCCACGATTCAGTGGACCACGCGTTGAATTACTCCGCCAAGGCCAGCGGTGAGCGGTTGCTCGGCTACGATCCGGCTACCAACGCCAAGGTCTTTGCCAAGTTGGGCAAATATGGTCCCATGGTCCAGATAGGGGAGAACTACGCGGATGAGAAACCCCGCTATGCGCGTCTCCGTCCCAACCAGTTCATCGAGACCATCACGCTGGAAGAGGCAATGGAACTGTTTAAACTGCCCCGTACAGTGGGCGATTGGAACGGTCATGAGGTCACTGTGGGTGCCGGCCGATTCGGACCCTATGTGCGCTATGAGGACACCTTCGTTTCCATCCCCAAAGATGAGGATCCCATATCCATCTCCCTGGAGCGTTGCATTCAGATTCTGGAAGAGAAACAGAAGAAGGATGCCGACCGGGCACCCCGTCTGATTGGGCATTACAATGGCAAGGAGATTATGGCTGCTGCCGGACGCTACGGCCCCTATTTGAAATACGACGGTAAGAACATCACATTAGGCAAGGGCATGGACCTCAATAGCCTGACAGAGGAGTCAGCTATCGATTTTCTGCAGAACGCTCAGACCAAGAATGTGTTACGCTCCTTTGAGGAGGATAATAACATTAAAGTGATGAACGGACGCTACGGAGCATACATCACCAACGGCACCGATAATTTCAAGATTCCCAAGGGCACGACAGCGGAGAATATGACATATCAGGACTGTCTGGAAATTATCCGTAATACAACTCCGACGGCCAAGAAACGTATCATCCGCAAAAAGAGCTAACTATGGATCTCTCACTCTATTTCAAAGCGGTGGATGCGACCTTGGGCGGCATTGAGCGGGACATTCTCTCCGACCAGCAACTGTTGTCACGGGTCCTGTTCTACAACCCGGAAGAGCCTATCAACATCCAGGAGGCCCAGCTGGCCATCATTGGTGTGCCGGAAGCCCGTAACAGCTACCGCAACGAGTCCTGTGCGATGGCTCCGGATGAGATCCGTCGGCAGTTTTACCAGTTGTACCGATGGAAATCCGATGTGCGCATCGTGGATTTGGGCAATCTGGTGGTAGGTGAGACGGTGGAGGATACCTATGCGGTTTTGGCGGATATTATCGCTTATCTGCTGGAAAACAGCGTATTACCCATTATCTTAGGTGGTAGCAACGATCTTGCTTTTGCCAATTATCGTGCGTATGAGAAAATTGAAAAGGTGGTGAATCTCGTGTCGGTGGATTCCACTTTCGACCTTGGTAGTGAAACGCAACCTATCCGTTCGGATGCCTATCTGAATAAGATGATTCTCCAACAGCCGAATTATCTGCTTAATTATGCGAATATCGGCTATCAGGTCTATATGAACAGTCCGGCGGATCTGAAGATGATGGATGATCTCTTCTTCGAGACCTACCGTGTGGGTACCATGCGTAAGGATTTGGAAGAGGTGGAGCCCATCGTGCGCAATGCCGACATGGTGACCATCGACATCTCCGCGGTACGTCGGCCCGACGCGCCGGGATGCCCGCACAATTCGGCCAACGGGTTTTACGGCGAGGAAATCTGCCAGATAGCCAAATACGCCGGCGTAAGCGACAAACTCACCTCTTTTGGCATTTATGAATATGATCCCACGATGGATTACGCTAACCAGACATCCCAGTTGATCAGCCATATAATTTGGTATTTTGTGGAGGGATATCTGAACCGTCAGCAGGACGACCGTTTCCGTGACAAGGAAGCCTATCGGCAATACAGCATTGCCGTGTCCGGTGCCTTGGACGAGATGGTCTTCTACTGCAGCCGCAAGACCGGACGCTGGTGGGTGTTGGTGCCGATTATCAGCAAAGACAAGAATGTGACCCGCAACTATTATCTGCCCTGCTCGAAACGGGATTATGACCTCGCATGCGAGGACCGCATCTCGGACCGTTGGTGGAGAACCTATCATAAACTCAATCATTAGTGGTATCGTTTTATTTTGAAAAAAAGGATTAATAATAATAATTTTAAAACAATGATTATGAAAAAAGGATTTTTACTCTTGTTGCTTTGTGCGTTGACGTACTCTTTTGTCAATGCGCAGATTGATGACAAAACTGCTGCCGAGCAGGCTGTGAAGACTACAGTCAAGGCGGCTACGGTGGACAGTGCCAAGCACTGGAAATTTACAGGTATGGTGGGCCTGAATGCCTCACAGACCGCCCTCTTCAACTGGGCTGCCGGTGGTGACAACAACATTACAGGCTTTGTTTATGCCAACTTGACCCTCTCGTTCAAGAAGAACAAGTGGACATGGGACAGCAACTTGGATACTGAGCTGGGTGAATCGTTCTCCTCCGCTTTGAATCCTAAATGGAGAAAGGCCAACGACAAGATCAACTTCACTACCAAGGGCGGTTTCCAGATGCATCCGCAATTCTATCTTACCCTCTTGGGAAGCTTCAAGTCGCAGTACTGTCCGGGTTTTACCTATGCCAACGATGAGGCTGGCAGCAAGGACCTTATATCCAAATGGCTATCTCCTTCCTACACCGACCTCGCCCTTGGTATTGAGTATCGTCCTAATGACATCTTCACCATTGGTGTGTATCCGATTGCCGGTCGTATGACCACTTGCACGGAGGAAATCCTTCGTCCGAACTACGGTCTTTCCCAGCGCGAGGATGGCACCTATAAGCCGGTAATGCTGAATATGGGTCTCCGTATCAACGGTGGCATCAACTATACCTTGGTGAAGGACCTCAAAATCATTTCCACCATCACTCTGTTCACGCCGTATACGGCCAGAATCCATGACAAAGAGAATGGTCAGAAATTCGGCAACTTCGATGTAGACTGGGATGTGGCCATTACCTATAGCTTCCTCAAAGTGTTCAGCGTCAGCTTGATGACCTCTCTGAAGTACTACGACAAGGTGATGATTGCTGGCAAGGATTGGAACGGACTTGGACCTGGCTACAGCAGCAAGTATCCTGCCGCCCGTGTGCAGTTCAAGGAGGTGATCGGTCTGGGTATCGGCTATAGCTTCTAATATGGGATTTCATTCGATATAATCATTATACGACTCTTTATTAATTGGATTATGCAAAAAATCAGAATTAAAGACATACTCAAAAATCCGGATGTGGTGGGTATTGGAAATCCTGTCACCGTGAAGGGTTGGGTGCGTACCAAACGCGGAAACAGCAACGTGGCTTTCATCGCGCTGAACGACGGATCTATTGTCTCCAACCTGCAGGTTGTGGCGGATCCTGCCAAGTTTGATGAGGAGCTGATGAAGAAAATCACGACGGGCTCCTGCATTCATGTGGAAGGCACGCTGGTGGAATCGCAGGGCAAGGGCCAGACTGTGGAGGTGCAGGCTGACACGATTGAGCTTTACGGTACCGCTGACCCGGAAGTGTATCCGTTACAGAAGAAGGGCCACTCGATGGAGTTCTTGCGTGAGATTGCGCACTTGCGTCCGCGTACGAACTACTTCGGTTGCGTGCTTCGTCTCCGCCATGCCATGGCTTTTGCCATTCACAAGTATTTCAACGACAGAGGCTTCTTCTACCTGCATACCCCGCTGATCACCGCTTCGGATGCGGAAGGTGCCGGCGAGATGTTCAACGTGACCACCTTTGACCTGAACAACGTGCCCCGCACGGAGGATGGCAAAGTGGACTTCAAGAAGGACTTCTTCGGCAAACACACCAACCTGACGGTCTCCGGTCAGCTGGAAGGCGAACTGGGCGCTCTTGCGTTGGGCAACATCTACACCTTCGGGCCCACGTTCCGCGCCGAGAACAGCAACACGCCGCGCCACCTCGCCGAGTTCTGGATGATTGAGCCCGAAATGGCCTTCTACGACATCACCGACAATATGGATTTGGCCGAGGATTTCATCAAATATCTGGTGAAATACGCGTTGGACAACAACATGGATGATCTGCAATTCCTCAATGATATGTTTGACAAAGGACTGATCGAAAGACTGCAGTCTGTGATCAAAGAGGAGTTTGTGCGCTTGGATTACACCTCTGCCATCGATATTCTGCTCAAGGCCGACAAGAAGTTCGAGTATCCCGTTTCCTGGGGCATTGACTTGCAGTCCGAACATGAGCGTTATCTTGTCGAGAATCACTTCAAGCGCCCTGTTATCCTGACCAACTATCCGAAGGAAATCAAGGCCTTCTACATGAAGCAGAACGACGACGGCAAGACCGTGCGCGCCATGGATGTGCTTTTCCCGACCATCGGGGAAATCATTGGCGGTTCCGAGCGTGAAGCCGATTATGAGAAACTGCTCACGCGCGTGCACGAGCTGGGCATGACAGAAGAACAGTACTGGTGGTACTTCGACACCCGCAAGTTCGGCTCCGCGCCGCACTCCGGCTTCGGCCTCGGCTTCGAGCGCCTGTTGCTGTTCGTCACGGGCATGACCAACATCCGCGACGTGATCCCGTTCCCGAGAACCCCGCAAAACGCTGAATTTTAGTGGTAAGGGCGAATGATCATTCGCCCTTACATTTGATATGATATGTCGACAAACCTAACACAAGAACAGAAAACGGTCCAGCGTCAGATCGCCACGCAACAGACTATCCGTCTGATGCAGCTGGTGGAATTGCCGTACG
>JAIKYR010000124.1 GCA_024682995.1 Bacteroidales bacterium
CCCACCCCCAGGCATGGTCAATGAGCAGTTCCGCGTTCACGCCGAAGAGCTGGTACAGCAGCTCCTCGTCACGTACAGAACATCGTGCTATTTTGCCCATGGTGTCAATGCCGTATTGTGCCAGCCGGTTCATGGTGCCACGTCCCACGCGCCAGAAGTCCGTCAATGGGCGGTGGCCCCACAGTTGGCGGCGATAGCTCATCTCGTCCAGCTCGGCGATGCGCACGCCGTCGTGGTCGGCGGGCTGCTTCTTGGCCATGATATCCATAGCCACCTTGCTTAGATAGAGATTGGTGCCGATGCCTGCCGTGGCGGTGATACCGGTCTGGCGCAGCACATCGCGGATCATTGTCATGGCCAGCTGGTGGGCCGTCATGTGGTAGCTCTTCAGGTATTCGGTCACATCGATAAAGACTTCATCGATGGAATAGACGTGGATGTCCTCCGGGGCCACGTATTTGAGGTATGTTTCATAGATTTTCGCGCTGAAGTGCATGTAATGGGCCATACGGGGCGGGGCGGCGATGTAGTCCACCTCCCAGTCGGGGTGCGCCCGCAGGTCGAGGTCGGAGACGGACTTGCCCGTGAGCCGGTGCCCAGGGGTTTGTGCCCGTCGTTCGGCGTTCACCTGGCGCAGTCGCTGCACCACCTCGAAAAGGCGTGCCCGTCCGCCGATGCCGTACTGCTTCAGCGAGGGCGACACGGCCAGGCAGATGGTCTTTTCCGTGCGGCTCCGGTCGGCCACCACCAAGTTGGTGGTCAGCGGGTCCAATCCGCGCTCCACGCACTCCACGGAGGCGTAAAACGACTTCAAATCGATGGCAATATAGGTCCGCTGCCGCTCTTCCATCTTTGTTTCAAAGGATTATGAAAATAGGTTTAATGGTATGAATGGGATGCAAAGGTACAAAAAAAAGAATGCCTCACACAAGATTGGAATGCGATGAATGCACTTTTTCTTTTGTTTTGAAATTGTCGCCATTCTGTTCGGGAATGGGATAAAAATGCTATTTTTGCGGCAGGGAATGATATGACGTTGGAGGTGTTTATAAATAATGTTTTAATATTCGGAATATGAAAAAAATCATCATTGTCTCTGCACTTCTGATGGCCGCATTGAACATACAAGCCCAAACCACATTACCTAAAGTATATAATGAGGAAATTAATCCTAATAAACAGATAAACAATGCTTTACAAAAAGCAAATGGAGAGGATAAATTCGTGGTTTGCCAAGTGGGCGGCAACTGGTGCCCGTGGTGTCTGCGTTTCGCCGATTTCATCACCAATGACAGCATCATCAGCAAGGTGATAGAGGATAATTTCATCTACATTCATGTGAACTACAATCCTCGTCAGACGAGTGAGGAAATGAATGCGCAGCAGGCTGCCATGATGAAACGCCTTGGCAATCCGGGCCGTTTCGGCTATCCTGTGTTTGTGATTCTGGATGGAGAGGGCCGGGTGGTGCACATTCAGGACTCCAGCTTCTTGGAGGAGGGGAAGGGGTATAATCGGGAGAAGGTGCTTCGGTTTTTCCGAAGTTGGACACCCGCAGCCGTTCGAGGAAAGGAGTTCTAAGGGAAAATAACTGCATCATCAACTGTTAACAAAAAAAGGACCGAAAAATTCGGTCCTTTTTTGTCATGCGTGGTGTATTTGTTACTCCTGCACACATTCTACTTTTTGTGAAATCGTTTCCCCATCGATGGTGGTGGTCTGTTCGGAATTCATGTCAGAACATTTTCCTTTTTCAATGGTTAAAGTCGTGTGAGTCACATAGGCCGGTTCATCCGGGAATTGTTGCGTGGAAGTGCAGTTGCAGGTTTTCTTGCATCCGACGAACATAAAGGCACTGGCAATAGCAACCAGTAAAAGAACTTTCTTCATTTTTTTTAACGTTTTTTAGGACTCATGTTTGTTTTGTCTCCTATCTGATTGGCGAGTCCGCACAACCTCTCAAACAGTGCTCCTCATCTTTTGTGGGATTTTGATGCCGCAAAAATACAATTTTTACAAAATAACCATGTTAAATGGATTACTTTTTTTTTCGGATCCCGATATCAGTCCCCATATTTCACGAACTTTGCCTCGCGCCGTTCTCCATCCGCATACTCTACCTGCAGAATATAGCTTCCGGACTTCAACGCTGTAATATCCAGCACCGTTGGAGTTGCTACCTTCTGGATCAGCACCTTCTTGCCGCCGGCATCATAGACAGACATGGCATGTGTGGTCTTATCGCCGGTTTCCACCATCAAATAGTTACCAGTGGGATTCGGGTAAACCTTCAGTGTCGGATACTCATGGTCTTGAGGATCTGGTGTGTTGTCGATAACATAAACCGTAACGGTACTGCGCGGACTGATGCACAGGAGCGTGTCGTCCTGATAGTGTTCTTCCAAATAATACGTGGTTGTGTCATAAAGCGCTGGTGTGGTGAAAAGACCGCCCACAGCGATGGCCTGCGAAGCCGTGTCGGAATCGTACCAGTGCACCTCATTTTGTGCCAGCGCGACCACCGTGGTCTGCATCCCCGGCAAGATGTACTGGTCGAAGGCTACGGGCGCCTCGACCTGCGGATGGAGCTCCACGTCGTGTCGGATCCCTACGCCCGGACGCGTGGTGACGGTGAACGTCACCGGCTGATAGCAGGGGGCGGAGACCTCCACTGTGTAGGTGCCGGCCATGATCGGACGATGATACACGCCCAAGGGCAGATGCGAATAGACCTCGGAGTGGAAACGGTCGTGATTCAGCACTTTCACTTGCGCCTCGACGGGCTCGTGGGTCTCGGCATCGGTGACCATGCCCCAGAATCCGTAGCTGCTCTCCACCGCGTAGCTCAACAGGGCGTCCTTGCTCTTGTCCCAGAAGGTGGGCAGCACCGTCGTGTCCGTGATCACCGGGATGTAGCTCATCTCGATGGTCACCTCACGGCAACGCTGGTAGTAGGTCATGTAATCCTGTCGGCCGCCAGCGAGCGGGCTCCAGTCGGCACCTTCGATGACCGAGCGTCCGCGGTAATCGCCGTAGAGATAGGCAGTGTCCTGCGCGTGACACAGCGAGGCGTAGTTCTGGCCCGTATAGCGGAACCAGTCGGCGTCGGCATGGGAGCGCTGCTGAGTGGTCCAGGCATCCCACGGGTAGTTCACGATTTCGGCGCCGCAATGGAAGTTGACCGACATCACGAAATGGATCGGCGTGACCCAGTCGATGATGGCCTGCGTCTCGGGTTGGATATTTGCTTCGCCCTCTAACCCTGGCAGGTAGGGATAATTGCGGTTTAGCTGTACATCGTTGTAGTTGTGGTAGATGGAATGGATGCCGTCTTTCAAGATCAGGTCGTTGGTCAGGTAATAGGTCCCGTCGGGGTTCTCCAGCGGACAGATGTATAGGTCAACACTGTCCAACAGCCGCTGAACGGCAGTGTCAGTGGTGGCGTTGTTCAGAATGTAGTCGGCCAGCCGCAGCGTCATGTAGTAGCACACCGTTTCCCACCCGTGCATCGTTGACGAATAGAGGAAGGCCGGTTTCGTGGTGGTCTGTCCCAGAGTCTTGCTGATGTGAATGGCGAAGATGGAATGATGCAAATCCGGATGGGGCGTGTCCTCTAAAATGGTGTCTATCTGGCAAAGATTCGGGAAGGAGTCCCGGAAATGTTGCAGAAGTTGGGTGTAAACATCGTAAGTCGGGTACTTGTTCCACCGCAGCATCTCCTCCAATGTTTCGGCCATGTGGCTGTTGCTTGCATCTTTACATTCGGACGACAGCTCGTAGGGTAGGGCGTCCCTATCCTCCGGCATGACCGCTGCCGGCGCGGTGTTGAGCTGGATGCATACGCTGTCGGAATGGGCCGACTCCATGTCGCCGCAGCTGTAGGTGATTGAGTAGCAGTGCTCTCCGGTGGTGGCGAGACTGTCCACATACACCGAGTCGGTCACTCCCGAGGCGATCAGCATCCCGTCGCGATAGACGTTGCATAGGTGCCCGCTCGTCCTCCGGCCCTGTATGGTGAGGTCGTCCAGGCAAAACATATACTGGTCGTGCGAGACGCAGTGCACCGCCACATACTTGGCCGCGGCGGGCACCATAAAGGAATATTCGTTCCACTCGGCAATTGTCGTCACAGGGCCACTGTGCAAGGGTATGAAACTGCTGGCATTCGTGTCCGTCATCGAATAGGCCGCCACGAATTTCTCATCCGGAAACCGGTCGGCGAAGCTGCGGGCGAAGAATGAGAATGTGAAGGGCTCGGTGAAATCCAGTTCAGGGCTTACAATCCAATCGTCATTGGTAACATTCGGGTGGTAAGGACTCCCGAAAAACCGATGTCCCGAATGTGCCGTGGTGTTGTACTGATTCCCCGCAAGGAGATAGTCATCCAACACAACAAATGCCATGGGCGATCCCACATTGGGAAAACTCAAAACACTGAAGGCAGCCGTGGGTGCCCCGTCGCCGTCGATATAGTGCCATCCCAGTGTGCCAGGTGAATTAACAGTCCCGTAAGGATGTCCTTCCACATCATCAAAAAGCAGGATTTCTTCCGAATGATAGGCGCTGCCCCACGAGAGCGTCACCTCGTTTCCTCTGACTGTGGATTGCGGTCTTCCCGGTGTCTCGCATGAATCTGTGCTGAATTGGGCTATGATGCCATCCGGAAGCTGTATGTCGTCTAACCACACGCAATCCGACCCTTTGCTTTTCGTCTGGTTTTTTGTATAGCAGAACTTCAGCACATGATAGCCCGAGCTGATGGGGCATTGGAACTCGCTCCACTCCACAAATCCCGCTAACGAGTCGCGCAGCTCCCCGTCCAGCCAGAAGCGGAACCTGCCGCTGCCCTCTGCCGAGAAGACCTTGCGGAAATATGAGAGATTCCCGCCTTCCGTCAGATAGACCCCCAGCTGCAACACCGATTCCGTGTTCAGCGTGTAGTAGTTGCCACTCCGGGCGCAATAACGGCCGCTATGCGCGCCTTCGCTGGTGATTTCCCAGCGATACTGCAATCCGGGACGCTCCCAGGAAAGGGACGAGAAATCGCCCGTCTCCCAGTCCTCCGCAATCGGATGCGAGACCACCTGTCCCGACAGCGGCACCGACAAGACGGTCAGAATATAAACTATGAAACTCCTGATTTTCATAACCTTATCAGACTTCTGATTTTGAAATATCAATGTAAAAAAATTGATTTTCCAAATAAACATGAAAAATCGGAGGCAAATGTACACATTTTATTTTTGTTTGGTTAAAATGAAAAAAGAGCAGGAAGAAAAAACAATCTTTATTAAATATTCTCGTCATTTTTATCCGATAGAAAAAAATATTTTCCTATCTTTGCCGCTTGTTTTTGGGAGGCAACTAGGATTTATTCCTTGAGCGGTCCCGTAGGGGCAAGAGATTGGTAGCCAGGGTAAGCGAAGAGCAACCCCAGGAATAAGGAAAAGGCAAGACGCACGAAGTGCAATTAACCCCACATCAGTGGCGAAAGCCGCAGTATGGGCATGGTGAATGGCAAACAATAAACTATAAACGATATGCAAACCATCAATCCTCAGGAAAATTACGAGAAAAGCCGCAAGGCCATCGGCTATGTGGACCGCAAGGAGGCCACGCAGGCCGACTACGACCGCATCGGCTTCATGTCCGGGCTGGAGGTGCACCAGCAACTGGCCACCAAAGAGAAACTCTTCTGCCGCTGTCCTGCCGGCATCTTCCAGAAACCCGACGAGTTCGACGCGGAGTTGCTGCGCCACATGCGTCCCACGCTCTCCGAGATGGGTGAGTACGACGGCACGGCTCTCATGGAGTTCAAAACCCGCAAGAACATTGTCTATCGCATCGCGCACCGCACAGCGTGTACGTATGAGGTGGACGACACCCCGCCGTTCCCCATCAACCCCGAGGCATTGCAATATGCGCTCGAGATTGCCCTCGCTTCCAAGCTGAAGATCGTGGGCGAGGTGCATATCACCCGTAAACAGTACCTTGACGGCTCCATTCCTACAGGTTTCCAACGTACTGCCATTCTCGGTATTGATGGTGAAATACAGCTGAAGAACAAGAAGGTGCGCCTCATCCAGCTTAGCGTGGAAGAGGATGCCTGCCGTGAGGTGTCTGACATCGGCCACACGCGCGTCTATCGCACCGACCGTCTGGGTATGCCTTTGATTGAGACCGTCACTTATCCCGAGATGGTGAATCCCGACGAGGTGGAAGAGGCTTGTAACTACATCCGCTTCCTGAACCGCAGCACGGGTCGCGTGCGCACGGGCATCGGCGCGGGTCGTGAGGACGTGAACGTGAGCTGTACCGGCGGCACCCGTATTGAGGTGAAGGGCGTGGCCCACACCAAATGGATTCCGGAGGTCACCCACGTGGAGTGCTTCCGTCAGTGGGCGCTGCTCGCCATCCGCGAGCAACTGAAAGCCCGCATCAGCAAAGGGAATTGGAAAATGAACTATATGGAGCTTAACCCCAAGGAGTTCCACTTCTATTTCGATCCCATCACCGACGCCATCAAGCGTGGTGAGAAGGTCTATGCCGTCAACCTGCCGCAGTTTGCAGGTCTGCTCTCACACTTCACCCAGCCAGGCCATCCCTTCTACAGCGAGTTTGCCGATAGGCTGAAAGTCATCGCCTGTCTCGAGCGTCCTAACATGGCCACGAGCGAGGACTTGGAGGATGTGGTGAGCCGCAGCGTCTTCGAGAAAGCCGCCAAGGTGCTCAACGCCGGTGACAATGACGCTCAGATTATCTTTTGGGCTCCGGAAGACGACGTTAAGACCGCCCTCGAGACCATTGAGGAGCGCGCGCTGATGGCCTTCGACGGTGTGCCGCAGGAGACCCGCAAGGCCCTGACCGACGGCACCACCATCTTCGAGCGTGTGCTGCCCGGTGCCGACCGTATGTACCCCGACACCGACTCCGCCCCCATCCCATTGACCAATGATTATATTGAAGAACTTCGCAAGAACATCCCCGACGCTGTTGCCGACCGTTACGCGCAGATGATCCAGTGGGGCGTGCCGCAAGACTGCTTCAAGTACATCTTCACGCACAATTTGTTCCCGATTATCAAGAAGATTGCCACCGAGCTGGACTACTGTCCTAAATTCATCGGCACCCTCTTCGGCCAGCGGCTCAAACACCTGCACGGTCAGTATGGCAGAATCCCATTCTGCACGTGCAGACTTTTCGACTTGTTCGCT
>JAIKYR010000133.1 GCA_024682995.1 Bacteroidales bacterium
ATGTCACACCCGAGCTGCCGGCGCAGGCCGTGACCGAAGCTATTGTTAATGCGGTTGTACACCGCAACTATACAAGTAACGGCAGCGTGCAGGTGATGTTGTTCAAAGACCGCTTGGAAGTTTGGAACCCCGGCAAACTGCCACAAGGAATGACTATCGCAAAATTGACCAAAGAACACAATTCCAATCCTGTCAATCCCGTACTTGCCAATCCCGTTTACCTTACCGGCTATATAGAACAAATGGGAACAGGAACCACCGATATTATTGACCACTGTTTAGAATATGGACTCCGTAAACCGGAATTCCACCAAGATGATGATTTTCGGGTTGTTCTTTGGCGGCCAGAAGTGCAAGAAAGAGGTGAAGAAGGAGGTAATGTAGGAGTACAAGAAAGAGTACAAGAAAGAGTACAAGAAAATAGCAATATCATCAAAATTGTGTTGGTCATTCGAGGGAATACTGTATCGGCAGACGAGATAAGGAAAATAATGAATTTAAAAAGTCGCTCCAGCTTTACGACCCGCTATTTACACCCTTCCATTGAAAAAGGGTATGTGAACATGCTTTATCCTGATGCACCAAAACGCCGCGACCAGGCCTACTATCTTACTGAAAAAGGATTGTCCCTGTATGCTGAGATTTCTAAAAAAAATTAATTGTTTGGCCAGTTAGTTCTTATACACAATATATAATTGCAAATATTATCAATTAAAACCTATACATCATGAAGAAAACCCTTTTCGCATCCCTTATCGCGCTGCTGCTTGTCGCGTGCGGCACTTCCACCAAAGTCGATAACACCCCCGTGGCTTCGCTCGACCTGCAACGATACCTCGGCGACTGGTACGAACTGGCGCGTTTCGACCATAGCTTCGAGCGCGGACTTGACTTCTGCAAGGCCAACTACGCCCTGCGCGAGGACGGCAAGATCGCCGTCACCAACACCGGCATTAAGGACGGTGAACAGAAGACCTCCAACGGCAAAGCCAAGACCACGGACACCCCCGCCTTGTTGCGCGTGTCGTTCTTCGGCCCGTTCTACTCCGACTACCGTGTGATGATGCTTGATGAGGATTACGGTTGGGCACTCGTCGGCAGCAAAAGTGCCAAGTACCTTTGGATTCTCTCGCGCACGCCTGAACTGCCGCAGGAGACCTTGGACACCATCCTCGCCGAAGCCCAACGCCGCGGATATGACACAGGGAAATTGATTTGGGTGAAACAGAAATAATGGACTGTGTAGGAGGGTGACTAAAAAGTAGTCATCCTCTTTTTTCATGGCAGTAGTAATAAAAGTTCCGTGTCATTTTGTGTTCACAAAAAAATGGCTATTTTTCTGAAAAACAGATTAATAGCCATTGTTATTTGATGAATTTTTCGTATTTTTGCATCGCCAAACACAAAAAGAACCAACTCATCAAATCAATGGCAAAAGTAACATTTAAATCTTACAATCCCAACGACAATCTTCTTTTGCCCCCGTGTTTTGGGGATTACCTACCCAAGAACCACAACGCGCGTGTCGTCAGCGCCATCATTGACCGGCTTGACATCTCAGAGATTTAAAGCGGATACAAGGGGGGGGCGGGGCCAGCAGCTACAATCCCAGGATGCTCCTCAAGGTGATCGTGTACGCGTATCTCAACAACGTGTACTCGGGCCGGAAGATGGAGCGGCTGCTCGTGGAGAACATCGCCTTCATGTGGCTGAGCGGGATGCAGACCCCGGACTTCCGCACCATCAACCTGTTCCGCAGCAAGCGGCTGGCAGGCAAGTTCGACAGTCTGTTCACCCAGGTTGTGCTGCGGCTCAACGAGGAGGGCTTCGTGTCGCTGGATGTCCAGTACATAGACGGCACAAAGATAGAATCCGTGGCGAACAAATACACCTTCGTCTGGAAGGGCAGCGTGGAGAAAAACAAATCCAGACTGGAGGCCAAGGTGAGATCCGTGCTGGAAACGGCCGAACAGGCGCTGGCACTGGAGGGAAACGAGCCGGAAGAGGAGCTGAGCTCCGAAGAAACGGCCCGCCGATGCGGATGGCACGGGAGCAGCGGATGGGAGACAAAGTGGTGCATGGCGGGGTGATTATTTACAGGTATTTCCCAGGTATTTCCCATATTGTTCCCATATCTCTGTCCAACATTTGTCCATGAATTGCCCGCCAACTGCCCGCCAACTGCCCGCCAACTGCCCGCCAACTGCCCGCCAACTGCCCGCAGAAACAGTAGGGAGATGTGGGGCAGTTGTGGGGCAGTTGTGGGGCAGTTGTGGGGCATATGTGGGGCAGTTGTGGGGCAATTGTTGGGGAGAAGTAAGGGAACAGCGAGGGAACAATGAGGGAACAACGAGAGAACGACGAGGGAACAGCAAGGTAGTAGCCTCATAGTATCCATACCGCTGCCTCGTATCTCCCCAACAACTGACTATCAACTGACTAATAACTGATCAACAACCGACCAACATATGTTCAACATATATTCAACATCTCTTTACCGTTCTGTTGGACAGATGTTGAATAGATGTTGAATAGATGTTGAATAGTTGTTGAATAGTTGTTGAACAGTTCATGGACAAATGTTGGACAGAGATATGGGTAATACTTGGGAATTATCTGGGAAATGTATGGGAAATACCTGTGTGCAAATAATCACCCCGCTACGCACCACTTTGTCCCCATCAGTCGCCCCCGTTCCATCCGTGCCGGCTGGCGGGATGGTGTGGGCGTAATCGCCAAATTATCAAAATCTGGTGTAACCAACTTTTTGTATTTTTCCTCTAAAAATGGGTATGAAAAAACAAGCCCTTTGAAGCCAGCGGCGCATTGGGGATGCGTTTTTCCTCTTCGGACTTAGTCGTTTCCGACGTGTATAGTCCTTGTCTGTGTGCTGAAAGCCTCCTGACGGAGGCTGTTACTTAGGCCTATTTGCAAACGGAGTCGTCACGTCCGATCCGGACGGGCGCTGCCACAAAAATACACGGCCTTTTCGTTGTTTGTTTTTTTCAAATCATCAGAAGCGGGAACGTTTTCCGCCTCGGGAATGATTTTGCTGATTCTCTCACATTGCTTGATGTGGTAGCGGAGCTGTCTGGCGAGCTGGTCTCCGGAGGGGCGTTTGCCAGCTTTTTCAGGGATGTATTCCTCCCTGGTTTTCAGCAGGGTGTAAACGGTGACCAGTAGCTTTCTGGCCACGGCGACAATCGCCTTCTTCTCGCCCTTGCGTGCGACCAGACGTCCGAAAGTCTCCTGGAACTTGCTCCCTTTGGTTCGGGCCGCGCCCCACGCGCACTGGACGAGCATGGGCTTGAGATGCCGACCGCCCTTAGTGACCGCCCTGCTCTTAAGCTTGCCCGCACTCTCGTCATTGCGCGGACGAAGTCCCGCCCATCCGCAGAGACGTCCACTGGTGCCGAACACAGACATGTCAACGCCGATTTCCGCGATGATGCAGATGGCGGACACGAGGCTTATGCCGGGAATGGTCTGCACAAGGCGCAGCTCCTCGTGGTAGTGGACCTTCGCAAGCCCCTCCATAATCTCTCTTGCTTGAGCTATCCGCCTCTCGTACATATCGTATTCCTCAAAAGCCTGCTGCAGCTGCCAAATGTGACGCCCCTCGATACAGCCCGTCAGCGCATCACGCAGTTCGGGCCTTTTTCGCGCTCGCCCGTACACGTGGTGCAGCAGCTCGTCTGGACGAGTCTCGCCAGCCGCAATGCACCGGGCCACCTCCAGAAAACTCTTGGTGGAGGTCGAGCTGAGTACACTCCGGAGCCGGATGCCCGCCGACACCAGTATCCTGTCCAAAGAGGTCAGCACACTGCACTGCCTCTGCACGAACCGCACGTATGACCGTGTGTATGTCCTCAGCTCCGTAAGGACCTTGTCCGGTGCGAAGCTGGACGGGAGCATGCCCTTGTGATCCAGCTTCGCTATCCAAACCGCATCCTTCGCATCGCTCTTCCGACCCGGCATCTGCTTTATCAGCAGCGGGTTGGCCACCTTTGTACCAAGGCCGTTACGTCGCAGGGTGGTGCGTATGGCATCGATGTAGATGCCCGTGCTCTCCATCGCCGCCGTGACAACGCCGTGGCTGGTCAAATGGGCGCACATCGCCTCTATGTCGGGCGTGAATGTGCTGAATTTCTCTACCGACGCTTTTCTACCGTCGTATATTGCACAAAAAATCGTATCTTTGTGCACATCTAAACCGCAGGTTCTCATCTTCGTAACTATTTGTGGATTAAATTACAAAGATAAAGAATTCTGCGGTTTTTGCGTATTATTTTTATCTGTCTGTGTATATTCGTAATTTATGTACATTTGCAGCCTTAATAAGCACAACACATGACGGACGAAAAAATCCAAAAAATCGCCTATACTATTTTAGCCGTA
>JAIKYR010000018.1 GCA_024682995.1 Bacteroidales bacterium
TGATTCCTTGCCTGTTCCATCAAATTGAACGCCACGGTCACATATTTTGTGGATACAATTTTATTGTAGCCACCATTACATTCATATATTGTGAAACTGTTTCCGGGATAAAAAGCGGACGGGGTCATCTCAGCAGGACGAGCATTGGGGCCATCACTCCCCTCCACTTGGTAAAAATAGCGGGCGTATGGCCAACTCGTATTTTTCGGACAATTCGGATCATTATAAAGTGCGTTATTCCCATTTGTAATATAATCACTCGGATAATAACCCAACGGAAGCAAATCATTATGATCACTATTGTTTTCTGACACTTGAATCAATACGGATGGGTTTTGCACACGTGTATGGTTTGGCGCCTGAAAGACACCTTCATACGTCACCAACAAAACAGGATTAAGGGTATCCGGGATAAACGAGTACTCCATTTTCGCCGACTTGGAGCTACCACTGGGGTTACCGATCCGCATGACGGTATCCTCATAATGAAAAACCGAATCTACAAGGTAATCAGACCAATTCCATGCAATTGGAAATATCGGTAACTGAAATCCTGGATTACTGTCATCGCATGTTTGGTTATCCGTCGGTGAAGTCGTATTTGAAGGATTGATCATCAATTGGTGCGACGACCAGCCACTTGCCACACCCAATGTATAATTGGGGCCTTCAGTGGTAGCTGAGGTCTGACTAGAAGACGGATACGACCCGTTATATGCTCTTGCCCAGCCGCTTGCCTGGCTACAGGTTGACGGATCCACCATAAAAGTTTTGGGGGAGCCCTGCATGACACCGTTCACTACGGGTTGGGCGGAAAGGGCGGCTACCATCATTATTAAAAAAAAAGCTATAAAAATTTTTCTCATAAACTTGTAAATTTGTTCTTTCCTATGAATTTATGCAACGGCAAAAATACTAAAAAAAAGCTATAGAATATGAATCTGTATTTTTTGCGTATTTTTGCCACGGTAAATGTTTTGACAACATTACGGTTTTAAAAACAAATAAATCATATCGTTATGGTAATTTTAGAGCGACCTTTTGTATCTGACCTGATGGTGAAAACGCTGGTGGAAAATAATATCCCCGTTTTGAAAAATGAAATGTCCAAGCAACGCGTTACGAATGGCAAGATTATGTCCGACAACGAGTTTTGTGACGAATACAATAAAATGGGCAAACTTTATACGGTGTCAGAAAATGCCCTCGGATGGATTTACGACCACATCCAGGACAAGCGCTTTCTGGATGGCATCTCCATTGTGAAGGACAAGGCCGCATTCCGGAAAATCTGTCGCGACATTTACCCTAATTTCTTTTTCAAAGAGGTGAATATTAACGAGATGGCACAATTGGACACAAACAGCATTGTCTTTCCTTGTGTCATCAAGCCGTCAGTAGGATTTCTGAGCAAAGGGGTGTTCGTAGTGCATAATCCCGAGGAATACCAGAAGGCCGTGGCGTCGCTGCAGCAAGATTTTGCAAAGGCAGGCGCCGATTTTCCGGAGTTCGTGGTCGGGAAGAGCCGCTTCCTGATTGAGGAATATATCAGCGGAGAAGAGTATGCCGTGGATGCGTACTACGATGAAGACGAGAACCCCGTGATATTGAACATATTCCATCATAAGTTCATGAACGAGTCTGACACATCTGACCGTCTCTACATGACCAACAAAGGCCTCTTCGACCAGTACGAGGAGCCGTTCACCCATTTCCTCACCAATCTCAACAACACCCTTCATCTGCGGAACTTCCCCATGCACATCGAATTCCGCTATGATGGCCGGAAAGCGGTGCCGATTGAGATCAACCCGTTGCGGTTCACGGGCTTCTGCCTGAACGAATTGCAGGTTTTCATCAGCGGCTGCCATCCGATGCTCTCGTATCTGAAAGGACGGCGTGTGACGAAAGAGGAGATGTGGCGTGGAAAAGAGAACCTAACCTACGCTTTCACCGTACTGGACTTGCCGTCAGGCTGTGAGAATATGGTTTTCGATGAGGCCAAATTCAGCGCCGACTTCCCCGGCGTCATCGATGTGCGCCTCGTGCCGGACAAGACATCCGGCGTGGCGGCCACGGTTTTCTTGAAGACGGAAACTGCAAACCTGCAGGCTTTTGACAGGATCATGAGTCTGGATATGCGGGATTATATGTCAACACACGTGAAATGCCTTATCATCGGGTCGGGACCGGCCGGTTACACCGCCGGCATCTATGCATCCCGTGCCGATCTGAAGCCGCTGCTGGTTGAAGGCATGCAGCCGGGCGGCCAGCTCACCATTACCAACGAGGTGGAGAACTTCCCCGGCTATCCAAAAGGGTCGTCAGGTCCTGTTATCATGGACGATATTCGCGAGCAGGCCCTTCGTGTGGGCACGGAGATGCGTACGGGCAGGATTACCGCTGTAGATTTCTCCCACCGGCCGTTCCATTGCATCCTGGATGGGCAGGAGAACATCATAGCAGACACGGTGATTGTGGCCACCGGTGCCACCGCCCGCTGGCTGGGTATGCCCAACGAGCAGAAGTACAGAGGCTTCGGAGTCTCCACCTGCGCCACCTGCGACGGCAATTTCTTCCGTAACAGGACTACCGTGGTCATTGGGGGCGGCGACACCGCCCTGGAAGACGCCTTATATCTTGCCCAACTGTGTACCAAGGTCTATATTGTCCACCGACGCGACCAGTTCCGGGGCACCAAGGCCCTGCAGAATGCGGTGCTGGCCACGCCCAACATCGAGGTGCTGTGGAATACGGTGCCCGTAGATGTGATCGGAGAACAGAAAGGCTTCATCAAGAAGGTTACCGGCCTGCAGGTGCGCGCCGTGCACACGCAGGAGGAGCGGAGCATTGAGGTGGATGGCGTGTTCGAGGCCATCGGTGTCACGC
>JAIKYR010000002.1 GCA_024682995.1 Bacteroidales bacterium
GGCGTGTGCCCGGCACATCCTCGCCTCATTCCCCGTCACCCACATTCCGGACATCTATATCTTCTGCGGACCGGGGAACAACGGCGGCGACGGGCTTGTGATTGCCCGACAGTTACTATACGCCAGCCTACAAACCTGCAACATCCATGTCATTCTGTGTCAGGAGGAAAACTCCCGGACCACAGACGACATGCGCATCAACCAACAACGTTGGGATGACCTTGTCCAAAGCAACCAACATGCCTATTCGAGTATCTTCGATCCTCAAAACTCCATAGAAATCCCAGAAAACGCCCTTATAGTGGACGCGCTTTTCGGCATCGGGCTGAACAAACCCGTCGGAGGCATTTTTGCCGACGCCATTCGCGCCATCAACGCCTCCCACGCGCACACCATCGCCATTGACATCCCTTCCGGACTCTATGCCGACCGTGCCGTGCCGGCCTTCGACAACATCGTCATGGCGCAGACCACTCTGACCATGCAGTTTCCCAAAGAAGTGTTCTTTCATCCGGAAGCTTATCCTTTCTGCGGAAACGTCGAAATCATGGATATTGGCATGATGGTACCGCCGGATCTGCAATGGGGCAAAGAGTTCATCGCGCATAACACGGCCCAGATGCTGTTCCGTCCCGGCAATCCGTTTGCCCACAAGGGCACTTTCGGCCACGGTCTTTTGGTTGCCGGCAGTGCCGATATGCCCGGAGCCGCCATCCTGGCCGCCACCGCCGCCCTTCGCGGAGGCATTGGCAAGGTGACGGTCCACACCGCCGCCCTCGCCGCACAAACCATCCCCGCCGTACTCCCAGAAGCCATCCTGCACCAGGACTGTAACGACCGTCACGTCAGCAACATCCAATGGGACACCTTGCAAACGGACATCCGCACCATCGCCATCGGGCCCGGACTGGGCCGCGACGCACAGACGGTTTCCGTCCTCAAAGACGTGATAGACAGTATCCAATCACCGCTTATCATTGACGCGGATGCGCTAAACATACTATCCGAAAACAAGGCCTGGCTCCCCTATTTGCCAGCCAACAGCATCCTGACACCGCACCTCAAGGAATTCGAGCGCTTGGCAGGGCCCTCCACCGACAGCTTCGACAGAGCCGAAAAAGCCAAAGTCTTCGCCCAAAAATACAATATTATACTCATCCTGAAAGGCCATCACACCCTCATCAGCATGCCCGACGGCCATCAATTCTACAACACCACGGGCAATGAGGGCATGGCCACCGCTGGTTCCGGCGACGTGCTCACCGGCCTGCTGTTAGCCCTGCTGGCCCAAGGCTATTCGCCAGCGGCCACCGCACTCCTTGGCGTTCACATCCACGGTCTCGCCGGCGACCTCTACGCTCAAGAAAACCACCCGGCCTCGCTCATCGCCTCTGACCTGCCCCGTTATTTCGGGAAAGCATTTTCCTACATCAGCCAAGATAAAGAACTTTAACACCTTACGATATGCATAAAAGACTATTCTATTTTATAGTTTTCCTCATCACTTTCGGAAATTGTTTCGGACAGGCCAACATTTCCATCCAATTCAACACACCCCAGAACTACAAAACGGTCATAATTCAAGCGTATCAGGCCGAGACCAGCTATTACACACTCTCAACTCTCCCCTATTCTAAAACGCTGGTATTCAAAAACAAAACGGCACTGGACCCAGGGATGTACTTCATCCTTTGCGACAGTTCCATGACAGGCGCCTTCATCCTCTCATCCTCAAAAAACCAAAATTTCAACGTCACCATAGGAGAACAGGAAATCCAGTTTTCCGGAAGTCCTGAAAACGAACAATACGCGCTGTATCTTAAGCAGATGCATAATTTCGAACAACAAATGGGGGCTCTTAATCGAGAGTATCAAGATGACCAGCGAAGCATGCCGCAATACATGTTGAAGACCCTGGTGGACTCGTTGCACGTCAAGGCAAAACGCATCCAGAAAGCCCAAAAAGAATACCAAGCTCAGATGGCAGCCACCAACAAAGGCACGCTTTTAGCCTCCATCATCCGAACATCCACTGAAATCCAGACACCGCCGGAAGACATAATCAACAACCGCTACAAGATGATGGAATACTACACAATGCACTACTTCGACAACTTCCCGTGGGAGGATCCCCGTATCTTCAACACCCCCCTAGGCGACTCCAAAATACAAGAATTCCAGTCGCTGCTGATGCAGCAATGGAACCGTCCCATTATAGACTCCGCCATCCTGTCCGCCTTCCGTGCATCCAAAGCCGACCCAACCTCCCATCGTATCTTCTTTGAAGAGATAGAGAAAGTTTTCGGCGACCATGCATCTCCCTATCGCATTGAGCACCTATACATTACCATGCTCAAGGACATGCTCGCCACCAAAGGCATTTCCGAGCTGGACAAACGGCATTACACCTACGAGCTGAATGCCATTGACAAAAACAATGAGGGTGAGCGGGCCAACAACTTCCGCATCGTGACCAGCACCGGTGACACGACCACCCTCTATGATATCCAAAGCGAATACCTCCTGCTCTACCTCCAGCATCCCACCTGCCCCACCTGTCGGCGCGTGCGGGAAATGATGGCCGATTTCCCCTTCCTCAACAGTGCCATTGCCAGCGGCAAGCTGAAAGTACTCACCGTCTATTTTGAAGATGAATACGAAGTCTGGAACAACTACATCCATTCGCCGGAAGCCAACCCCACCTACCTGCATGGTTGGAACTTTGACCAGAGCATCACCGAAAAAGCCTTATACGACACCCGAGCCATTCCCTACATGTTCATTCTGGACAAAGACAAAAAGATACTCCGCAAAAACGTGATGGAAAACGACTTGGAAGACCAGATCAAACAATTAAACATCCTTAATTAGTCCGTCATGCGCAAACGCATCTTTTTATTTTCCATCTTCTTATGTTGCTTCCTGATCGGGCAACCCGTTTTCGCCCAGATGGATATCCGAATCAAACTGACGGGCATCACATGCGATTCCGTGCGAATCCAGAGTTTCAACTGGAAGAAGAAATCCGGTACCAACCTGGTGCGCCCCTATCAGAATGAAGTTCAATTTAAGGAAAAAAGCTCCCTCAAACCCGGCGTATATTGGATTACCACCGACACCACACACCGGGGTGTAGTACTGCTCCCCTTCAACAAGCAACAGATATCCATCACATTGTGCGACACAGGGTTAGTATTTTCCAAGAACCCCGAAAACACCCAATATCAGGAATACAACCGCATGATGAGGTTGTACGACCAACAGCTGGCGGCATTGGACAACGAGTTTCGGGATGCGCAAAAGCTTCCGCAATACATGCTGCGCAGCATCGTGGACTCTTTGACCGTCCGCGCGCAACGCATCAACGCCGCACGCGAGCAATATACCCGCGACCTTCTATCCAAGTATCCGAACACGCTGTTGGCCTCCATCGTGCAACTGAGCCGACCCCTGCCGGAGCTACCACAAGCCCTCTACGGCAATCCACCTTTGATCCAGGCCTTCGTCATGGAACACTATTTCGACAACTTCCCCTGGAACGACCCACGCATCTTCAACTCGCCCATGGCTGAGGACAAACTTTCATACTACTGCCGCGAGTTGGTCTATCAGTGGGACCGCCCCGAGTTGGACACCTTCGTCGTGAAGGCACTTGAGAAAGCCCAAATCAACCCCGAATCGCACCTGTTGTTCTTCGACCGGCTGGAGCGCGACCTCGGATTCTACATGTCGGACTACAAGGTGGAGCACACCTACATCAAGATGCTGCAGCACATCCTCCGCACCCGTCCCGACCTCGAGCCGGTGCGCAAGACCTTTTACGAGCACGAGTTGAAAACCATCAACAAGAATGTGGACGGCACGCAGGCGGCCAATTTCCGCTATCTTACGCCCCAAGGCGACACCACGACCCTGTATGAGACACAAAGCGAGTATATGCTGCTGTTCCTGCACAACCCGTCGTG